>JAEVZN010000397.1 GCA_023392205.1 Pseudomonadota bacterium | reverse complement strand
CCCTTCGTGATCACGACGAAGTTCACGATGATCAGGATCGCGAAGACGATGACGCCGATGACGAAGTTGCCGCCCATGACGAACCGGCCGAAGGCTTCGATCACGTGTCCCGCCGCCGCCGGCCCTTCATGGCCGTTGGCGAGGATCAGGCGGGTCGATGCGAGATTGAGCGCCAGCCGTAGCATGGTGGCGATCAGCAGCACCGTCGGGAAGGACGAGAATTCGAGCGGCGTATGAATGAACAGCGCGGTCATCAGGACCAGCACCGAGATCGTGATCGACACTGCCAGAAACAGGTCCAGGCCCACCGGCGGGAGCGGCAGGATCAGGACGACCAGAATGGTCAGCACGCCGATGGCGAGCATGAGATCGCCGCGGCGCAACAGGCTGGTCATCTCGTGCAGCGTCGGCAGCGTGAAGCGGCTGGCCGGCGGGCTCGCAGGTACGTCGGTCATGGTGTCTCCGCCACTGGGCAATATTTGCCTGCCTTATGGTTAGCGAAGCGTTAACGAGGCTGGCCGGAGGGCGCGAAAGCGTTAACCTGTCTTGTCCGAAGGGGGATTCGATGGCCGGGACGCAAGGCGGGTTTTCGCCCGACGCCGCACAGCAATTGCTGGAACAGGTCTTCGCGCCCTGGGTGCAGGACCTGTCGCTGCGCGTGGACGCCATCTTCGGCGCGGACGATCCTGCCGGTGCGGGAGCATTGCTGCGGATGGCCTATTCGGACCGGCTGTGCCGGGAGGGCGGCATCATCTGCGGCCAGGCACTGATGTCGTTTGCCGATACCGCGATGGTGTTTGCGGTGTCGGCCGCAGCGGGCAGCTATTGCCCGATGACCACGGTCGACCAGACCACGCATTTCCTCAAGCCCGCTGTCGGCACCGACGTGCTGGCGGATGCGCGCATCGTGCGGCTGGGCAAGAGCATGGCGTTCGGGCGTGTGATCTTGTCCAGTGCGTCCGATGCAAAGCCGGTGGCGATGGTGTCGAGCGCCTATGCGCTGCTCTGACGCCGGGCGGTAGGAGCTAGCGCCGGACCTCGGCGCGATACAGGACCGGCCAATCGTCCGGCGGGACGCCCATGCATTCAGACATCATGCTCAATTCGGCCAGGCGGAAAGCACGACCGTCGAACACCCAGGTCTCCGCCGTGCCGCAATCGCCGATCCCGCGGCCCTTGTTGAAGGTCTGCAATTCCATGCTCTTGGGGTCGAACGACGCATTCGTCGCGAGGGTACGCGGGTGGTCCTGCGGCTGATCTGCCATCTTGAACGGCCAGACGAAATCGACGGCGCGCGCGGCTTTGGGATTGCCGGCGGCCACGATCATGAAAACGCCATTCATGTTGTAGGCGCCGCTCATGTCCGGACATGCATACGAATAAAGGAAAAGGGTGGGAGAGAGTGCCGCCGAATCCTCCAGCGCGGCTCTGTCGTCGCCCTCGCAGACCTTTCGGACCTGCGCAAGGATTGCCGGGTCGGGTTTCGGCGCCGTTCCGGATTGGGGCTTTGCCGCGACGATCACCGGCGCTGCCGGCAGCGGCAGCATGGCATCGGGCGCCTTGCCGCCGCTACGGACGAATGCCGTCGGCGTATCGAGGCGTTGCTGCCGGTCGTCGATCCACAACAGCGCAGCGGTGGCACCCGACATCGAAATCGTCGAGCGGCGATCGCCGGCATCCAGCTTGCGGGCCGGCGGATCGGTCCGCGTCACTACGATCGCCTTCGCCTTGCGCATGGACGCCACCAGTGCGGGCGTGAGCTGGATGCGAACCCGGCGCATGTCATGGCCGTCGCCTTCTTCGCCGCGGAGATTGCCGGAAGGCAGGCCGGGCAGGGTCCGGTCGTCGAATTGCAATCCGAAGGTCGATCCGGAGGACATATCGACTGTGATCGTGAGCGCCGCGACGGCATCCGGGGATGCGCCGCGCTCGATCCGCAGATAGGCGGAAGGGCTCGCGTCCTGCGTTCCGAAGCCATAGGCGCTGCAATTGCGCAGATTATCGCACGCCGCATACCAGTCGCGGAACTGGCGGGCTTCCTGCGCCTGTGCGTCAAAGCTGCATGTCAGTGTGACGGCACATGCCAAAACGATCGTGGTTTTCATCTGTTCAATCCGTGGAAGGCCGGCGGGCGTCAGGCCTGTAGCATCTCGGGAAATACATGCCGCCCGTCGTCGCCGAGTGGCAGCGGATGCGCGGCCGTCACATGGGCCACGTCCAGCCGGTCATAAAGATGCGGAAACAGCGCCCCGCCGCGCGACGGCTCCCATTTCAGGGCATCGCCCAGCGCATCTGCGGAGACCTGCAGGAGCACCAGATCGGTCTGACCAGCAAAGTGTTTGGCTGCGGTTTCGGCAGCCTGCTCTGCGGTGGAGAAATGGATATAGCCGTCGGCGAGATCGACGGCGGAGCCGTCAAACCGGCCGGCGTGCTGCGCTTCCTGCCAGAGAGCCAATGGGAGTATTTTATAAATTGAGGTCATTTCAGGTCGCGCTCTCTTAAAACGAGAAGCTAGTCTGGAACTTATCGTCCGCTCGAATTACGCCAAGCAGCTGCCACGTATGCGGACGTTTCAGGACATTTCCGAGCGCAAATGCTAGGCCTTTCTTTGGATACTCATCGTTGTATCTGGCAGAAAGGTCTTGGAGTGCGCGTTGCTCCCCGTAGGTCCTTTTCCATTTCCAAAAGGTTGCCTGAGTCTCCCAATCTCCGCATTGATAGGTGTGTTGGCCGTCATCGTCTTCGAAGCGAAAAGCGAATGCGTAAGGCACGGGGTCTAATGCCTCAAGGTCTGCATCTAGAAAGGATGTCTGCCTACCTGCTTTGACGAAAAGCGCCTTTTCGGCGTCAATGGCTGCTGGCTTTTTTTTCTTAAAAATGAACCGCACGTTCTTAGGTCGGATGAGTGCCAACGATTGCCTTTTTGAAGCTGCTATTCTTGCTGACCCAACGAGAAGCCGATCGAGAAATTCGGCTCGACGATTTGGCGGGACCTCTCCTTCAACTAATATGGTGTCCTCAAAGACGTGACAACTTTCATACCGAACATCATCTCTTGGTCGGCGATAATTGAAGCTTACTATGTCCCAGCGGGAAAACTGCCCCTCGCCGGCTAATTGACGAAATCGGACAGGGTAAAGTCGCCGCCACTCGCCGCTATCGGTGGCACCTGCACAACAAACCGTTTCACCGTATTTCTTGCTGGCCCGTGGAATTGCTTTGATCAAAATTGCCACTCGGCAGCTTCTTACTGATCCCAGCATTGTGCAAATCTAATCTGCTAAATAGATTCGCGATCATTATACCATGTTGAGACATTGCTTCGGCTACTAGAGTTCGATGACAACTCGCCGGTTCTCGCTCGAAGCACATGAGGCAGGTTCGAAATTGTGTCGATGCGTCAATTAATTGCGACAATGCTGCTTGCGCCGAAGGGCTTCCGAGATGATTGCTGTAGACTTTGTGAAACTGTGCAAAGCGGCCGGCTCGCGCGGCTTCTCGGCCTTCCTTGGGGTCGCCTAGATCGACGAAGTGCTGATATTCAATTCCGGCCTGCGACAACGAGTGACGAAGAGCATTTTTTGAGAAGCCCTTCTTGCGGGAGATAGCTATCGCCCGCACGTCCGCAAGCAACTGAATTCGCTCCGACGACAGTGTCGATAAAAACTGAGCTATGTCAGTTCCTTCATATCCGATAGTAAAAATCGTATTCATTTCGGCCCTTTGTGGCGGTCTAATTGTATAATACGCAAACGAGCCGGTGTGTTCAGAATTAATTCGACTATCCCGCCATGCGGACTTCGCCGCCATGCGGGGCCGGGACGGCGACACCGTCGCCGGCATATTCGTTGAGTTTGTTGCGCAGGGTGCGGATGGAAATGCCGAGGATATTGGCGGCATGGGTCCGGTTGCCGAGGCAATGCTTCAGCGTTTCCAGAATGAGATCGCGTTCCACATCGGCCACCGTCCGGCCGACCAGACCGCGCGTGACCTGTTCGGCCGCGACGGCCGCATGCGAGGCCACATCCGACGCCGCCGCGTCGAGGCGCATGCCGTCCGGCGTCACGAGCGCGTCCGGCCCGATCTCTGCATCGGATGTGAGCAGCACCGCGCGATGCAGCATGTTTTCCAGTTCGCGCACATTGCCCGGCCAGCTCTTGTGCGCCAGCGCCTTGCGTCCCTCGGCCGAGAGCGACCGCATTGGCAATCCGTTCGCCGCCGAATATTTGGCGATGAAATGTTCCGCCAGCGCGATCACATCCTGGGGCCGTTCGCGCAGGGGCGGCAGCCGCAGATTGACGACATTGAGCCGGAACAGCAGGTCTTCGCGGAAGCTGCCATTGCGGGCGGCCTCGACGAGATTGCGGTTCGAGGTGGCGATGATGCGGATATCCACCGGCACCGGCTTGGTGCCACCGACCCGGTCGATCACCCGCTCCTGAATGGCGCGCAGGAGCTTGGCCTGCAGCCGCACATCCATTTCCGAGACTTCGTCCAGCAGCAGCGTGCCGCCATTGGCTTCCTCGAACTTGCCGATGCGGCGCGCGATGGCCCCGGTAAAGGCGCCCTTCTCGTGGCCGAACAATTCGGATTCCAGCAGGGCTTCGGGGATGGCGGCGCAATTGACGCTGATGAAATGCTTGTTGGCGCGGCGGGAGCGGGTGTGCACATAGCGCGCCAGCACTTCCTTTCCGGTGCCGCTCTCGCCGGTGATCAGCACCGAGGCATCCGAGCCTGCAATCTGCTGGGCGAGCTTGACCACATGCCCCATGGATTCGTCGCGCCAGACCATTTCGCGGTCGTCATTGGCGACGGCGGCGAGCACGGCTGCGATCATTTCCGGATCGGGCGGCAGCGGGATGTATTCCTTGGCGCCCGCATGGATGGCGGCGACGGCCGCGCGGGCGTTATTCTCGATGCCGCAAGCCACGACCGGCGCGTGAATATGTTCGTTTGTCAGTTGCGCGATCAGGCTTGCGATATCGACAGCGACGTCGACCATCAGCAGATCCGCACCGCGCCCCGACCGCAGGACGGCCAGCGCCTGCGCGATCCCGTCCGCATGCGTGACGCTCGCGCCCTTGTCCATGGCGTATTTGGTGGCGAGCGTGAGCTGGCCTTTCAGGGTTCCGACGATCAGGAGGCGCATCGGTCCTATCCTTCATTCTCGTTTTTGAGGATGTGCGTGGTCATCGTCATCCCCGGTCGGCCTTGATGATTTCGGTCATGGTCACGCCGAGCTTCTCCTCGACCAGCACCACTTCGCCGCGCGCGATCAGGCGGTTGTTGACATAGATGTCGATCGCTTCGCCGACCTTTCGGTCCAGTTCGAGCACGGCACCGGGTCCGAGCCGCAGCAGGTCGCTGACATCCATGCGCGAGCGGCCCAGCACCGCCGACACCTGTACCGGCACGTCGAAAATAGCTTCGAGGTCGGCCGCGGTCATGCCGGCGGCTTCCGGTTCGCCGATCGGCGCCAGCGTGATGTCGGGGGCGCCGCCACCGCCGGCCTCCAGATTGGGGAAGGGCACTTTGGCCTCGTTGTCACTCATCGTCTGGACCTTTCACTTTCAAATCTCTCCGGCACGCCGTGCGATGACGAACCGCTTCACCGTCTCGTCGATCTGCGCTTCGGTCCTGGCCTGTTCGCGGGTGATTCCGCCATCGGCCCATTCGATGCGGCAATCGCCGACCGCGATATCGGGCTCGGCAAGGATCAGCAGACGGCCGTCAAAGCCGGTGGTGCGAGCGATCTCGGTGAGCCGCGTCTGCGCTTCGGCATACAGCGCGTCGTTGATGCGCACGACCACATGCGGAATGCCGACAAGATCGCGGAAGCATCCCGCCGCCAGCGCCTCGATCTCCATGAAGGGTTCGCGCGCGATCAGTTCGGCGGACAGCTTGCGTCCGGTGGCAAGGGCGACCTCGACGGCTTCCGCCTCGACCCTCTGTTCGATCCCGGACAATCCGCGCGACAGCGTATCGAGCGAGCGCGCCAGATCTTCCATCGCCATCGCCATGCGGCGTGAGGTTTCGGCCTCCGCTTCGCGCTGACCCTCCGCAAAGCCCTTGCGATAGCCACGGCTTTCCGCTTCCGCCAGCTTGGCCTGGTGATCGGCCAGCGGCATGGCGGTGTTTTGCGGCTTGGGCGCTGCAAAATCGAGGTCGAACATGAATTTGGCCGGGGCGCCCATCAATAGACGAGCTCCTCGTCGCCGCGCTGCTTGGTGATGATGAGTTCGCCCTTGGCGGCAAGGTCCTTGGCCATGTTGACCAGCAACACCTGCGCCTCGTCGACATCGCGCAGCCGCACCGGACCGAGCGCCTCCATGTCGTCGCCCAGCATCTTGGCGGCGCGCGTCGACATGTTGCTGAAGAAGAATTGCCGGACAGGCTCGGATGCGCCCTTGAGCGCGATGGCGAGCTTGTCCTTGTCGATATTGCGCATGAGCGTCTGCGCCGAACCGGCATCGAGCTTGACCAGATCGTCGAAGGTGAACATCAGCGCCTTGATACGCTCCGCCGAATCCCGGTTGTCCTCTTCCAGCGAGGTGATGAAGCGGGTCTCTGTCTGCCGGTCGAAATTGTTGAATATCTCCGCCATGACCTCGTGCGCGTCGCGACGCCGCGTCTTGGAGATATTCGACATGAATTCGGTACGCAGCGTCTGCTCGACGCGATCGATCACTTCCTTCTGGATCGCTTCCATCCGTAGCATGCGGTTGACCACATCGAGCGCCAGATCCTCGGGCAGTATGGACAGCACGCGCGCGGCATGTTCCGGTCGCAGCTTGGACAGCACCACGGCGATGGTCTGCGGATATTCGTTCTTCAGGTAATTGGCGAGCACGTCCTCCTGGACGTTGGAGAGCTTCTCCCACATGTTGCGGCCGGCCGGTCCGCGAATCTCGTCCATGATGCCGCCGACCCGCTCGGGCGGCAGGAATTGCTGCAGCAGCCGCTCGGTTGCCTCGTAATTGCCCATCAGCGAACCGGAAGCCGACAGCCGGCTCACGAATTCCAGCAGCAATTGCTCGACCGTCGCAGCCTCGATGTTGCCCAGCGTCGACATGCAGATCGAGAGTTCGCGCAATTCGTCGTCGTCCAGCATCTCCCAGATCTTGCCGCCATATTGATCGCCCAGCGCCAGCATCAGGACGGCGGCGCGCTCGGGACCGGACAATTGCCGTGTCGGCTTGGCATTCTCGGCCTGGCGGGTCGCGAGGGTCGCGAGGACACTCGCGATATCGGTCGGGCCGTTATTCTGCTTGTCGGGAGTGTTTGCCATATCCGCCACCTATGCCGTCTCGTGGAGCCATTGACGGATGATGGCGACCGTCTCGTGCGGATTGCGGTCGGCCAGTTCGCCGACCTTTTGAACCGATTGGGCGTGCACCTGCCCCTGCACCTTGGCGATGTCGATCATCGCGGAGGTGTGGTTGGTGATGGCGACATTCTGGTCGCTGCCGACGATTTCGACGTTCGGCCCGCCGGGTAGGGCCATGGCGCTGCCGGCCAGCAGCGCGCCGCTGCCATCGGCGATCTGCGTCCCGGCCGGGCTGTCCGGCGTGACGATCTTGCGCACCAGCGGCCGCACCACGAAGAAAAGGACGATCAGGCCGAGAATGCCCATCACCACCATTTCGATAGCGCGCATCAGGTCGTCGCGGGTGAGCGCGGGCAGATCGAAAATGCCGTTCGATTCGTTGAACAGGTTCTGCGGCAATTCCGCAAAGCGCAGGTTGACGATCTCGACCTGATCGCCGCGCTTCTGGTCGAAGCCGATCGCGGAGCGCACCAGCGCGCCGATCCGGTCCAGTTCGTCCTTTTCGCGCGCCGTGTAGACCGATTCCCCACGATCGTTGCGGGCGTACACTCCATCCACCAGCACGGCCACCGAGATGCGGTTCACCCGGCCGCCCTCGATCACTTCAGTCTTGGTGGTGCGCGAGATCTCGTAATTGACGATTTCTTCGCTCTTGCGGTTGTCGCTGCGATGGCCCGCGTTCGCGCCCTGGTTCTGTGCCGCGCCCGGCAATTCGTTGCCAACCGTGACCTGGCCTTCCTTCGCCTCGGACGAGGCCAGCGTTTCCTCGCGGGTCTGGCTCGATCGCACCACGCGGCCATCCGGGTCGAATCGGTCGGTGGTCTGGGTGATGCGGTTGAAGTCGAAATCGGCGGTCAGTTGCACACGCGCCCGCCCCGGACCGACCACCGAGGTGACGATATTCTCGACCTGCTCGCGCAGCCGCCGCTCGAAGGCGGCCTTGCGCTCCTCGGCGCCGGCACCCAATCCGGCGCTGCCGTCGTCGGCGCCGTCGGCCAGAAGGCGCCCGGCTTCGTCGACGATCGACACCCGGTTGGGCTTCAGCCCGTTGACAGCGGAGGCCGCCAGATGCCGGATGGCGCGGACCTGCGGCGCATCAAGCGAGCCGCGCAGTTTCAGCACGATGGAGGCCGAAGGCTCCTGACGCTCGCGCGAGAACAAGGGCCGCTCCGGCAGCACCAGGTGGACGCGGGCCGCAGCGACGCGGTCGATTGAGCGGATGGTGCGCGCCAATTCACCCTCGAGCGCGCGCAGGTGATTGATATTCTGGACGAAACTGGTGGCGCCCAGGGCATCCGACTTGTCGAAGATTTCGTAGCCGACGCCGCCGCCTTTCGGCAGTCCGCCCTCGGCAAGCTTCATGCGCAGGCGTGTCACCGTATCCTTGGGCACCAGGATGATCGCGCCGTCATTTCGCGTCTGGTAGGGCACGGCCTGCCGCTCAAGGTCGCGGATGATGGCCGAGGAATCCTCGAAGGTCAGATCCGTGAACAGCGGCGTCATCGGCACCGCCGTGACCCGCAGGATGATGAAGGCGAAAAAGCCGATCAGCGCCGCCGCAACGGCAGCCATGGCCATGAGGCGAGTCGCACCCAAAGTTTTGACGAACTCGACAAGACCTTGCACCGACAATTCCCCACCGCGGGCGCCGTCACCCGAACTGGGCAATATTTGCCGCCCGTATGGTTTCTTTTTCGTTAACTCCGGTAACGAAGTCCTGTTTTGGGTTGCCGAAGGGTTGCAGGCGTGTGGAAGATCCGCCGAGACATGAAAAAAGGCGGGTCGAGGCCCGCCTTTCCGGTCAGTGATTCTCTCTTTGCGGCAGCGTCAGTAATACCGGCCGCACAGCTCGTGACGGCCATAGCCCAGATCGGTCACACAGGGCGCGCGCCGCGGCTTGACCCGGCGGACCGGCGCCGTGCTCGTCTTCACCACACGCCGGTATTTGCGCGGCGCGGACTTGACCGGCAGCCGCTTCCAGTAATAGCCGCGGACATAGACGTAACGGTAACCCCGGGGGGTCGAATAAACCGGCTCCCGGAAGACATAGCCCATGCTGGTATCGGCGGGTGTCCAGGCGCGGCGGTTCGGCCAGGTATAGACCGGAACCGCGACATATCCGGGCGGCTCGACATAACCGGCGGCCGCCCCGACTGCGAGCTGACGGGCCGAGGCCGGGGCCATGCCCAGAAAAAGAGCCGCAAGGCTGGCGAAGATCAGTCTGGTGATCATGGAGCGCTCCGGTGATACGGGCGCAAGTGTATCGATCCGCGGCCCGGTCGGAAAGCCGATTATCGCCGCCGCATACCGGACGCGGCCACCAATCCCCGACGAATCGGAAATTGCCGCGCCGGATTACTGGCGATATTGCTGAATGCGCGTGGTGCGCAATCCCGCGAGTCCGTGCTGGTCAATCGAAAATTGCCAGGACAGAAATTCTTCCGTCGTCAGCGTGTAACGCTGACAGGCTTCTTCGAGTGAGAGGAGGCCGCCGCGAACGGCAGCAACCACTTCCGCCTTGCGGCGGATCACCCAGCGCTTCGTCGAAGGCGGAGGGAGGTCCGCGATCGTCAGCGGAGAACCGTCCGGCCCGATGACATATTTGACCCTCGGGCGATGAGGTTCGGTCATGGTTGCACTCACACACTCAACCCACATACTCCCGGCAATGTAGCTGTCGCCGCTTAAGATTTGCCTAAGCGCAACACTCAAATGAGAAATGTGTGTGTGGAGCATCGCCGGAGGCGAGGTCTTAATCACGTGTAAACGTCGCGGCCGGGCGCAGCGTCAGAGCGCCGTGCCTGTCTGGCGGACAACGCGCTTGATCTTGTCGAGTGTGTAATCGGTGCCGCCGACATTGAGGATGGGCGGGTTCTGCGACAGGTCCACGGAATCGACGATGCCCTGAATTTCGGTGGAGACCGAAACGTTCTGGCCCGCCGCGTCCTTGGCGCTGATCGTCATCTTGTATTCGCCGTCGGGCTGCAATGTGCCTGACGTATTGCGGCCGTCCCACACGAAATTCTGCACGCCGGTATTGAGCGAGAATGTCCCCGAATAGACGGTGGCGCCGGTCGAGTTGAGAATGTTGATTGTCGCCGCTGCAGGCTTGGGCGAATTGAAGCTCCATCCCGCCTGACCGTTCGTCAGCCGCGCGGTCTGGCCGTCGATCGCCACGGTATGGCCGACAAAGCCGAGCGCCTGCGTGGATTGTGCGGTCTGCTGCAACGATACCAGCGCCGACAATTGATCGTTCGACTTCAATTGCTGTTCGACCTGCGCGAACTGGACGAGTTGTTGCGTGAACTGGTTCGTGTCGAGCGGGTCCAGCGGATTCTGGTTCTTCAGTTGCGTCGTGAGCAATTGCAGAAAGGTCGTGAAGTTGCTGGCCAGCGTATCCCGGGCGACACTGGCCGTTCCCGAATTGGTGACTGCAGAACTGACATTGGTTGCGACGCCGTCGATCGTGCTCATGGTGTCAGCCTTTCCTCAGATCCGGATGTCGATGCCGCTGCGGCCGCCCAGCAAACGGCCATAGCCATTCGCTGCAACCTCCGCTGTCGGGACGTCGCCGTCGGTCACAATTGCTGTAATGTGCGGGGCAGGGGTGTCGCGGTCGCGCTGGTTCTGGCTCGCACCTTCGTCGCGCAACGAGAATTGCATGGAATTTTCCGAGGTCTTGAGACCTGCCTGCTGCAAGGCGCGCTCCAGCGTCGACTGATCGCGCCGCAGCAGATCGTAGGTATCGGCGCGTTCGATCACGAGCCGCGATGTGACATTGCCGTCGCGATCGACATCGAGCCGTACATCGATCCGGCCGAGTTCTGGCGGATCGAGGCGGATCTCGAAACGCGAATTGCCGGCGCGGGCCTGCGCGGCAATCTCGACGGCGAGGGCATTGAGCGGAACGGGTTGCGCGGCACTGACCGGCGCGGCCTGCGGCGATACCTGGGCCGGCGCGGCGCCGTGTGGCGTGGCGTGGCCCGTGACCGAGAGCAGCGACTCTGCACCGGCTTTGCCCGCAGCACCTATGTCGAACACTTTCAGGGTGTCGGCAAGAGGCTCCTGCGTGGTGCTGCGCGGCTGTGCAGGCTGCTCGGCCTGCGGCGGTGCTTTCGCCACGGCGGCATGGCGTGTCTCATTGCGCGCCTCGACGGGCCGTTCCTTGTCGGCTGCGGCACGAACGGCCGGCTGCTCGTCCGCGGCAGGCTCTGCCGATTCTGTACTGTCCTCTGCATCGGCAGCGTCATCGCCGTCGTCGGTGGACGGCGCGGCGGCACGGGCTGCGGCATCGGCCAAAGCCTTTTGTGCGGCGGGATGCGCTTCGGTAGAATCGACGGGCTGCTCCGGCTGCGATGCCTGCTGCGCGGCTGCGGCGACCGGCGCGGGGATCGCTACGCTGTCATCGTGTTGAGCTTCGGTCTGGTCTTCGGCCGCATCGGCGGGTGGCACTGGCTGACCCACGGTCACGGAAGGCGGCACGGTTTCGGGTGGCGTGGCGGGCACAGGAGCGGGGGCTGCCGTTGCATCCGGCGCATTCATGTCCTCGGTCGCCGCCTCGCCGACCTCGACTTCGCCGGGCAGCGCGACAATGTCCGTCACCACAACCGTGGCCGGCGCAACGGCGGCCTCCGCCGTTTTCGACTGCGCGGCGGCAATGTCGGCCGTGGCCGCGTCGTCTGTCTTTTCCGGTTTCGCCTGCGGGCTTTCGGAGGCCGCTGCGGGGCGCGAATTGTCCTTCTGCGCGACGGGTCGCGTGGATTGTGCGGCTGTGTTTTTCTCACTTCCGGCCGGACGGGCAGGCTCCGACTGGCGCTCCACGAGGTTAGCGAATCCGCTTTCCGCTCCGGCAGCGGGTTCGGTTTTGGCGGGTTTTTTCGCCATCCGTTTCGAGAGATACAGGGCTTCGGCAGCGACGCTGGTCACGCAGTCCAACTCCACGAAAAATTCCGTTCAGGTGCAAAACCCCTTTGCAAACGCTGCGCCATAGAAAAAGACAAGCTAGATCAATAATTTAGATAAAATCAGGCCTGGTTTGGAGCGGCAAATACCGACCGGAACCCGGCAGGAAATTCCCACCACGGCTTCCTATATGTCTGCTCGATTGCCTGATCCGGCGATCCGCCTGTAAAAGGCAGCGGAGCAGGCGTCGCGCCGAACACATCGTCAGCTTTTTCAAGGAGTGCGGCGGGCTGACAGGCCCCGGCCGCGGACGTCCATGGTGAACTCACTGGGTCTCGATAGCCGTCCGCAGGACACCCGCGTCGTAGTGGCGATGTCGGGCGGCGTGGATTCGTCGGTCACCGCAGCTTTGCTGGCGGAAGAGGGCTATGACGTGGTCGGGGTGACCATGCAGCTCTACGATCATGGCGAGGCGACCCATCGCAAGGGCGCCTGTTGCGCCGGGCGCGACATCCACGATGCGCGCAGCGTGGCAGCGACGCTCGGCATTCCGCACTACGTCCTCGACTATGAAAGCCGCTTCAAGGAAGAGGTGATCGACCGCTTCGCCGAGAGCTATGTCGCTGGCGAAACCCCGGTGCCGTGCATCTCCTGCAACCAGTCGATCAAGTTCCGCGACCTGCTCGAGACCGCAAAGGATCTCGGCGCGGGTGTCATGGCCACCGGCCATTACATTTCCTCACGCGCCTTGCCGGACGGAAGCCGCGGCCTGTTCCGCGCCCGCGAGGAGGAGCGCGACCAGAGCTATTTCCTGTTCGCCACAACCGGCGATCAGCTGCAGACCTTGCGCTTCCCGCTCGGCGACCTGACCAAATCCGAAACCCGCGCCGCCGCGCGCCGCTTCGGACTCACCGTGGCCGACAAGGAAGACAGCCAGGATATCTGCTTCGTCCCGCAGGGCCGTTACACCGACATCATCGAGAAGCTGATGCCCGGCTCCGCCGATCCCGGCGACATCGTCGACATGGACGGCCGCGTGCTCGGGCAGCATCACGGGATCATCCATTTCACCATCGGGCAGCGCAAAGGACTTGGCGTCTCGACGGGTGTGCCGCTCTATGTGGTGCGTCTGGATCCGGCAACGCGGCAGGTGATTGTCGGACCGCGCGACGCCCTGCGCACGCGCCGCATCAGTCTGCGCGACATCAACTGGATCGGTGACGGAACGCTGGACACATTGCTCGATAGCGGAGGGCGCGAGGTGTTCGTGAAGGTCCGCTCCACGCGCGCGCCACAGCCGGCCTGGCTGATGCGCGGCCCGGAGGGTTGCATGGTGGAATTGATCGATGGCGAGGACGGCGTGGCGCCGGGGCAGGCCTGTGTCTTCTACGACGCGCCTGACGGACAGGCGCGCGTGCTCGGTGGCGGTTTCATCCGGATTGCCCTGCCGCTTCTCAGCGGTGATACAAAGCGCGAAGCGCTGAACGTATCTTCTGCGGGCTGACGACGATGTCCGGGGGGCTCGACAAGGCGACCATCACCAAGGCCTATGCGCGCTGGGCGCCGGTCTATGACCTCGTCTTCGGCGCGGTGTTCGACAAGGGGCGCAAATCCTCGATCGCAGCAGCCGAACGCATCGGCGGCCGCATTCTCGAAGTCGGCGTCGGCACCGGCATCTCGCTACCCGATTATGCGCGCAAGCATCGCCTGGTCGGAATCGATATTTCCGAGCCGATGCTGCGCAAGGCGATGGGGCGTGTGCGCGAGTTCAAGCTCGACAATGTCGAGGCGCTGGCGGTGATGGATGTCGCCCATCTCGGCTTTCCCGATGACAGCTTCGACGCCGTGGTGGCGCAATATGTCATCACCGCGGTTCCCGATCCGGATGCGGCGCTCGATGAATTCGCGCGCGTGCTGAAACCCGGCGGCGAGATCATCCTGGTCAATCACATTAGCGCCGAAGGCGGCATGCGCCGCGCCTTCGAACTGAAATTCGCCCCGGTCGCGCGGCGACTTGGATGGCGGCCGGAATTCGAATGGGCGAAGCTGCAAGCCTGGGTGGACCGGCATCCGCAGATGCATGTCATCGATCGCACACCGATGCCTCCGCTCGGGCATTTCTCGATGATCAGGTTCGGGAAGGCAGCGTAGGGAACCAAAACGGCGGGTTTCCGGTTGGTTTTCCATGACCGTTAAACCGACCGCGATCTTCCTGCCATTTGCCTGCTGTCTGTGCTTGTCCTTGGCTTTGCCCATGGGATCCGGTTTTGCTGTGGCGCAGACCGCCGAGCCGGCCGTCCCGGCACAGCCCGCATCTCCCACGCTCGATCCGAAAGCCTGCGCGGACCAAGACCGCATGCGGCTGGATGCACAAGGCAACGAGGTGCGCGCGCCGAACACCGGCGAACCGTTGAGTGACCGGCTTGCCCGCACCGGCAGCGTGATCTGCCCGCCGCCGACTCTCGATCCGGATATCCGCGCACCGGCGCCCGATACCGGCACGATGCCGGTGATCCCGCCGCCGGCGGCTCCGGGCGAGCCGCAGACGCGGCCCTGACACGGGGGTCAGCCT
>JAEVZN010000375.1 GCA_023392205.1 Pseudomonadota bacterium | reverse complement strand
TATCCTTCTCGGTCAGGCCCCCGGCGTCGTGGGTGGACAGTGTCACCTCCACATTGCGGTAGACGTTGAACCATTCCGGGTGATGGTCGCTTTTTTCCGCAATCAGCGCCGCCCGCGTCATGAAGCCGAAGGCCTCGTTGAAGTCCCTGAAGGTGAATTTGCGGAAAATCGCATCGCGCTCCATCGCCTCCGACCAGTCCGGGACCTGCGCCAAAGCCTGCTTGCGCGCGTCGCCTGAAAGTTTGCCGGCCATCGCATCTCCTCCCTGGAACACGCCACTCGAAATTGTCGTCCACCTACACTAGCTTGATTACCGGTCGAGACGAAACCGCGAACAAGCGATGAGGACGGGATGGGCTGGTCACTGACGATCGGATCGATTGCCGGCACGGCGGTGCGCATCCACATCACTTTCCTTCTGTTTCTCGCGTGGATTTTCGGCGCCGCCGATATTACCGGCGGCGCGCCGGCGGCTTGGACCAGCGTCATTTTCCTCCTGCTGGTGTTCCTGTGCGTATTGTTGCACGAATTCGGCCATATTTTCACCGCGCGTGTTTTCGGTGTGCGGACCCCAGACGTCGTGCTGCTGCCGATCGGTGGCGTGGCGCGGCTGGAACGCATTCCGGAACGCCCGGTCGAGGAATTCCTGATCGCGATTGCCGGACCGCTGGTGAATGTCGTGATTGCCGCATTGCTGCTGACGATCGGCGGCGCCAGCCTGCAATGGAATGCGGCGATGGCAGCGATCGATAACACCTCCATTTCGATGGTCGACCGGCTGGCGGTGGTGAACCTGTTCCTCGTGATCTTCAATCTCATTCCTGCCTTTCCAATGGATGGCGGACGTATCCTGCGGGCGGCCTTGAGTGCGCGACTCGGCTTTGTGCGCGCCACGGAAGTCGCCGCATCCATCGGGCAGGGATTTGCATTCCTGCTCGGTTTTGTCGGTCTGTTCTACAATCCGATCCTGATCTTCATCGCGATTTTCGTCTATCTGGCCGCGTCGTCAGAGGCACATATGGTGGCCTTGCGATCGGTCGCGCGCGGTGTGCCGGCGATGACCGCCACGATGACCCGCATCGCCACGCTGCGGCCGGACGCAACCATCGACGCGGCGGTGCAGGTTCTGCTGCAGACCAGCCAGAGCGAGTTTCCGGTGGTTGACGATGCGCATCGGCCGATCGGATTGCTGAGTCGCGGCGACATCATCCGCGCGCTCAAGGAGCTCGGTCCGCAGGCGCCAGTTGTGGACGCGATGTCGCCGGATATCGCGACCGTGGACCGTCGCCGTCCGCTCGACGAGGCGGTACGGGTGTTGCAGGAGAAAGGCGCGCCGGCCATTGCCGTGGTGGAGCCGGACGGGCGGCTGATCGGTTTGATCTCCACCGAAACCATCGGCGAATTGATGATGGTCAGCCAGGCCATTCCGCAGGGCACACGGCTCGGCCGCTGGTTTCGCCCCGCAGGGGCATAAGCGGCCAAGGACCGGAGTCCGCGTTATCCGTCAACAACATCACGCCGGCTGCTTGCTTGCGGCGAGGTCGGCAAGCAGGCTCGCCGCCACGGCGAGTTTGGAGAGCGTGAGGCCCGTATCGGCGATTTCATGCATCGAGGAACGAATCCGTTCGACCTCGGCTCCGCGCTTGTCCACCCAGGCCTGCACTGCGTCGGATCCTGAACTGCCGTTCGCCAGCATGTCGGCGGTGAGGCGGCGCACCGCTTCGCCGAGGAGGTCGCGCGCGCGATCCAGCGCGAGGCGGTCGTAATAATCCGTCACGGCAATGTCGCGTGCGGCATGACCGATGCGTTCGAGCTGAAAATGGCGAACCGCGGCGATGAAGGTTGCGGTCACGTCCGCAACCGACCGCTTTGCGCTGTCGGCCACCAGGACTATATCGGTCGCCACCCGCAAAGCCGGCAAGCTCGCGATCCGGAGCGCGAGGTCTTCCGGCACACCGCCTTCCACAAGTTCGGTCTTGCGCGTCTGCCGTGGATCGGCGCCATCGACCGGCAAGGCATCCGCAAGTGCGCGCGACACCTCATCGATACCGCGACCGAAATGCTCCACGACCTCGGCAAGTCCGCGATTGAGATCGACATTGCGGATGAACCAGACCATGCGGTCCATCAGAAGCGTTTTCACCGCGCCGTAAAGTTCGAGCTGCAACTGGCCGGAAATCTTGTTGTCCAGCGCATCGATCGCGCCATTCATCCCGACCATGTCATAACTGTCGCGCACGGCGGCGAATGCCTTGGCGATACGATCCACCGGCGCGCCGGTCTCGTCGGTCATGCGCGCGATCAGCGAGGGGCCGCCGCGATTGATGATGGAATTGGTGAGGAAGGTGGAGATGATCTCGCGCCGCAGACGATGGTGCTGCAAGGCCTCGCTGTAGCGTTCGGACAATTCGGCTGGGAAATAGCGGACCAGTTCCTTGCCGAGATAGGGATCGTCCGGCACGTCGGTCTCGACCATATCGGCGAACAGCGTAAGTTTGGCATAGGCGAGCAGCACGGCGAGTTCGGGCCGTGTCAGGGCCTGATTGCGCCGCCGTCGTTCGGCAATCTCCATATCGTCGGGCAAGAACTCTACCTGGCGGTCCAGCAATGCGCGCGCCTCCAGCGTCTGCATCAGCCGCTGGCGCGAGGCCATGTCTTCCAGCCCGTTGCGTTCCGCGAGCGAGAGCGCGAGCGTCTGCAGATAATTGTTGCGCAGCACGAGTGCCGCCACTTCGTCGGTCATGTCGAACAGCAAGGCATTGCGTTGCTCAAGGTCGATCTGGCCATTGCGGAGCGGGCCGGACAGCGCGATCTTGATATTCACCTCGAGGTCGGAGGTGTTGACGCCTGCCGAATTGTCGATGGCATCGGTATTCAGCCGGACACCCGATTGCGCTGCCTCGATTCGGCCAAGCAGCGTCATGCCGAGATTGGCTCCTTCGCCGATCACCTTGCAATAGAGATCGGCGCCGGTCACGCGGATGGCATCGTTGGCGCGGTCGCCGGCCGCCTCGTCGCTCTCGCTGCTGGCGCGCACGTATGTGCCGATGCCGCCGAAGAACAGAAGATCGGATTCGGCCTTCAGGATCGCAGTCATCACCTGTTGCGGTGTGGCCGTATCCTTGTCCAGCGTCAGCAATTCCTTCATTTCATCGGTCAGCGGGATTTCTTTCAGGCTGCGCGGGAACACGCCGCCGCCCTTTGAAATGAGTGCCTTGTCGTAATCCTGCCAGCTCGATCGCGGCAGATCGAACAGCCGCTGCCGTTCGGCAAAGCTCTTTTTCGGGTCCGGGTTGGGATCGATGAAGATGTCGCGATGGTCGAAGGCCGCGACCAGCTTGATCGTCGTCTCGCGCAACATCCCGTTGCCGAACACGTCGCCGGACATGTCACCCACGCCAGTCACCGTGAAGGGCGTGGTCTCGATATTGACGTTCATCTCCCGGAAGTGCCGCTTCACGGCCTCCCAGGCGCCACGCGCGGTGATGCCCATTTTCTTATGATCGTAGCCGGCCGACCCGCCGGAGGCGAACGCGTCGCCAAGCCAGAACTTGCGCGCCTGGGAAATTTCATTGGCGGTGTCGGAGAAGGTTGCGGTGCCTTTATCGGCGGCGACCACGAGATATGGATCGTCGCCATCGTGACGCACGACATTGTCCGGCGGCAGCACTTTATCGCCATCGAGATTGTCGGTGATGTCGAGCAGACTGCCTATGAACAGCTTGTAGGCGGCAATGCCTTCCGCCGCGATCTCCTCGCGCTTGCCACGTGCCGGCAGCCATTTCGGAACGAACCCGCCCTTGGCGCCGACCGGAACGATCACGGCATTCTTCACCTGCTGCGCCTTCACGAGGCCCAACACTTCGGTCCGGAAATCCTGTGGACGGTCGGACCAACGAATGCCACCGCGCGCCACCTTGCCGAAGCGCAGATGCACGCCCTCCACCCGCGGTGAGTAAACGAAGATTTCGTAGAGCGGGCGCGGGGCGGGCAAAGTCGTGAGCTTGTGGCTATCGAACTTGACGGCGATCTGCGCCTTCGGCTGTCCGTCATGTCCGATCTGATAGAAATTGGTGCGCAGGGCGGACTGCACGGCATTGACGAAATGGCGCAGGATGCGGTCCTGATCGAGGCTCGGAACATCCGCTAACGCCGCGTCGATGTCGGCGGCGATCTCCCTCTCGCGCTCTGCGCGAGCCTCGGCCGCGATTTCTTCACGCGGATCGAACCGCGCATGAAACAGCGTGATAATCTTCGCGGCGATGGCCGGGTGCGCGCGCAGGGTGGTCCACATGTAATCCTGCGAGAAGGGCAGCCGCACCTGCCGCAGGAAACGCGAGAAGGCACGGATGAGCGCGATGTCACGCCAGGCGAGGCCCGCCTTCAGCACCAGCGCATTGTAGCCGTCATTCTCCGCGCTACCCTTTATGACCGCGAAGAAGCAAGCCTCCAGCAAAGACTGCAATGCCTCGGTGTCGATCGGGGCACCATCGGCGCTTTCCAGCCGCATATCGTGCAGCCAGACCTCGGCGCCGTCCGGCTCATTCAGGCGGATGCGGTAGGTGCGCTCGTCCACCACCTTGAAGCCCATATTCTCCAGCACCGGTACCCGGCTGGAAAGCGGGATTGCGCCGCCGAAATGCCAGACCTTCAATCCGACGCCATTGTCCGCGGTCCCTGCCGCCGCATGGAAGTCGACGCTGAGTGGACGCTCCGCCGACAGGCCACCCATGGTGCGGATATCGTCCAGGGCGATTGCCGGCGAATAGCGGTCGCGATAGCTGGCCGAGAAGCCTGCGCTGTAGCGCTTGAACAGCGCCTTGGCCCGCTGCGAATCGAAATTGAGCGAGAGCTGTTCGAGCAGGGCATCGGTCCAGGTGCGCACGATGGCGCCGACACCGTATTCCAGTTCGGCGCGGTCGGGATCGCTCGCCTCATCGCGCGAGCGTGCGACGATGAAATGCACGCGCACCTGCGAACTTTCCGGGAAGAAGAAGGTCAGGCCGGTGACATGTCCCTTGAACATGCCGGCGAGAAACTCACCGATCAGTTCGATCGTATCGGAAGAGGCGCGGTCGCGCGGAATATAGACCAGCACCGACATGAAGCGGTCGAATCGGTCGCGCCGGGACAGGACGCGCACCCGCGGCCGTTCTTCCAGTTGCAGCGTGGCGATGGCGAAATGCCGCAAGAGGTCTGCGTCGATCTGGAATAATTCGTCGCGCGGATAGGTCTCGATGATGTTGATCAGCGCCTTGCCGGAATGGCCCGAGGGTCCGAAGCCGGCCTGCGCGATCACCTCATCAACCTTGCGGCGGATATAGGGAATGGTGCGGGTGGAGCGCGTATAGGCGGTGGAGGTCAGCAATCCCATGATGCGGACTTCGCCGATCACCTGGCCGCGCTCGTTGAAGCGCTTGACCGAAATCAGGTCCATGAACACCCGGCGATGAATACGCGAGCGCATGCTGGCCTTGGTGATCAGAAGCGCCTTGGGCTCGCGGTAGAATTCCGACAATTCGTTGACGACGATCTCTTGTCCCGCGCGGCCTTTCAGTTCGACTGCCTCATCGTCGCGCAACAAGCCCAGTCCCGAGCCCTCCACCATCATGGGCTCGCCGCCTTCCGGACCCTTGCGATATTCCCGCACGCCGAGAAAAGTGAAGTTGTTGCCGATCAGCCATTCCAGAAACTGGATCGCTTCGGGAATTTCCTCGCCTGGGAGCGCGGCTGGTTTACCTTTCAAATCGGCCAGCACCTCCTCGACGCGCGCCAGCATGGCCAGCCAGTCCCGCACCGACACCGCGACATCGGCCAGAACGCGTGCGAGGTTCTCCGCGAGTGCGTCGCTGTCGCTCTCGTCGAGGCGGTCGACGTGAATCTGCATCACGCTTTCGCGCGCGAC
This sequence comes from Pseudomonadota bacterium, assembly GCA_023392205.1. Classification (GTDB taxonomy): domain Bacteria; phylum Pseudomonadota; class Alphaproteobacteria; order Rhizobiales; family Xanthobacteraceae; genus Pseudorhodoplanes. Next base: position 6,972 of record JAEVZN010000375.1, on the reverse strand, counting down.
GTCGGATGCCGGTCCGGCGGGCGTCAGCGCTTCGATCCGGCCCGTCGCATCGCGCGCCACTGCAAAGATCGGATGGACGACCAGCCGGACTGCATGGGTGCGCGCGTTGATTTCGCCCAGCACGGAATCGACCAGGAAGGGCATATCATCGTTGACGATCTCGATGACGGAAATGCCGTCCAGCCGCTCGCCGCCCTTGACGGGCCGGGGTGAAGACACGCGGATCTTCGGCGCGCCGGGTTGACGCTCCGACATGAAGTCGTAGGTGGCGGCGGCGAGAGATGCGAGCTCGGCCGGCTCGTAACCGACCAGATCCTCAGGCGCCGCATGCGCATAAAGACGCGTCACGAATTCGGCCGGGGCTGCGAATTGATCGTCCTTGAGATCGGCGGCGGCGCGCGCGATCAGCCGGTCGGCCTCCTGCTGATTTTCTGTGTCGAGACGGGGGGCGATGTTCATCGGCGGCCTCTCAGGCTGGTAGGGCAGTTTTTCCGACTCGGCGGCAGGCGTCGAGTCCCGCGCCTTTCGCACTGCAATAGAATGCGTGTGTACGGAATTTCCAAAACGCCGATACAAGACTGTAACGTCACGGAGGTTGCTTTTGGCGGAGTCGACAATGGCAAAAGCGGTACGCAATTCGAAAGGGGTGAGTAAAAAGGCTGCGCTGGGCGCGGTGCCCGGCGCGCGCGGAAGGAAATCACCGCCGCGTGACCAGGCAACGACGCATTGTGCCGATGCCGCACCCGCAGGCAAAGCCGGCGAGGATGACGACCGCATTGTGATTGCGCTGTCGTTGCCCGAGACCGGCCTCAACGAGACCATGGCGTCCTATTTTGCCAAATGTGAGGAGAAGCTCGGCTTTGTGCCGAATGTCCTACGCGCCTATGCCTTCGATATGGCGAAGCTCGAAGCCTTTGTCGCGATGTACAACGATCTGATGCTGGCGCCTTCGGGGCTGAGCAAGCTGGAACGCGAGATGATCGCGGTCGCCGTGTCCTCGTATAATCGCTGCTATTATTGTCTGGTGGCGCATGGCGCTGCGGTCCGGCAGATGGCCCAGGACCCGGTGCTCGGCGAATTGATGGTCATGAATTATCGTGCGGCGCGGTTGAGCAGGCGGCAGCGGGCGATGCTGGATTTTGCCGTAAGGCTTACGGCGGAACCCTGGCGTGTGGAGGAAGAGGATCGCGCGCAATTGCGGCACGCCGGATTCTCGGATCGCGACATCTGGGACATTGCCGCGATCACCGGATTCTTCAATATGTCGAACCGCGTGGCCTCGGCGACCGATATGCGCCCGAACAGCGCCTATCACGCGCAGGCGCGCTGACGGTTGCGGATTCGCGATCAAGAGCCCACCTAAGGCGCGCCAGCGGCCGGGCGGTGGCCGGATCGCTCAAGACCCGGATCGCTCAAGACACTGCGCCGGTCCGGTCGGGCTGGCGTGAAATAATGTTCCGGATTCGATGAAAAGATTTCTTGTCGCTCTTGTCGCCGTTGTTACCCTTTCGCCAGCGGCGGGTCAGGAGGCGAAGCGGCCAGCCGAAATCCCGCCCGTCATCCCCGTTATCGCGCAGAACGGCATGGTGGTGGCGCAGGAGGCGATCGCCGCGCGGGTTGGCGCGGATATCCTGAAAGCCGGCGGCAATGCGATCGATGCGGCCGTGGCGACCGGTTTTGCACTGGCGGTGACCTATCCGCGTGCAGGCAATATCGGCGGCGGCGGTTTCATGATCGTGCATCTGGCCAACACCCGCCGGAACATCGCCATCGATTATCGCGAGACGGCACCGGCCGCCATTCATCGCGACAGCTTCCTCGACGACGAAGGCAATGCCGATCCGCGCAAATCGCTCGCCTCCGGTCTCGGTGTGGGCGTGCCGGGTACGGTTGCGGGCCTGGCGCTCGCGCATCGCAAATATGGATCGGGACGCTTCACGCTTGCGCAGCTGATCGCGCCGTCGGTGCGAATCGCGCGCGAAGGCTTCATCGTCGATGGCGATCTCGCGGACACGATCGGGTCGGCGCGAGCGCTGTTCGCACGCTGGCCGTCGTCGGAAAAGATATTCCTGAAGCCCGACGGTCAATCCTTCGGCGCCGGCGACCGGCTGGTCCAGCGCGATCTTGCCGACACGCTGGAGGCCATCGGCCGTGACGGCCCGCGCGCCTTCTACGAGGGTGAGATTGCGGAGAAAATTGCGGCCTCCGTGCGCGACGCGGGCGGCGTCATGACCGCAGCCGATCTTGCGCAATATAACGCCCTGGAACGCGAGCCGGTCACCGGCCGCTATCGTGGTCACCGCATCGTGTCGATGCCTCCACCTTCATCGGGCGGCACGCACCTCATCGAGATGCTCAACATTCTCCACGGTTTCGATCTCGGGCGTTCAGGTCCTGCATCGACGCAAAGCGCGCATTGGATGGTGGAGACCATGAAGCGCGCCTATGCGGATCGCGCGGTCTATCTGGGCGATCCGGATTTCGTGAAAGTGCCGGTGCGCGGCCTGACATCGCGCCTTTATGCGCGCAACCTGCGCCGCCAGAGCGGGCCGCGCGCGACGCCGTCGACTGAAATCCGCAACGGGGACCCGGCGGTGGCGGAAGGCGACAACACCACGCATTATTCCGTGGTGGATGCGGAGGGCAATGCGGTCGCCAACACCTATACGCTCAATCTCAGCTACGGCGTCGGTCTGGTCGCCGAGGGCACCGGCGTTCTCCTCAATAACGAGCTTGACGATTTCGCCGCCAAACCGGGCGCGCCCAATGCTTTCGGTCTGGTTGGCGCCAGCGCCAATGCGCCGGCGGCGAACAAGCGCCCGCTCTCGTCCATGACGCCCACGATCGTTCTGCGCAATGGCAAGGTGAAGCTGGTCACAGGCTCGCCGGGCGGAAGCCGGATCATCTCGACGGTGCTGCAGGTGATCGTGAATGTGATCGACCATGACATGCCGCTTGGCGAGGCGGTGTCCGCGCCGCGCCTGCATCATCAATGGCTGCCCGATCAGGTGTCGGCCGAGCGCGGCTATCCGGAGGCAACGCTGACGGGTCTCGAAGAGCGCGGACATAAGGTCATGGTGCGCGCACCCGGTACATCGGCCAATTCCATTCTGGTCACGCCACAGGGCCTTGTCGGCGCCGCCGATACGCGTACGCGCGGTGCTATTGCGGCCGGGCATTGAGCGCGCTGCTGCGCGGATTCAGGCGTCGTATTTCGTGCGCAGGCTTAGCAGCGCCTTCTCTACATTCGGGGCGAAACGCACCGAGCGTCCGCGCAATCCTGGAAGTCCGAAAGAATGCCGGACATGCGGGCGTACACTGGCGAAGACGACTTCGGTGCCGGCCTTGTGCAGGCGTTTGACAAAGCGTTCGAGGGCGGCGGCCGCGGTGATATCGATGAACGGCACGTCCGAGAAGTCGAGCACGAACGCTTTCGGCGGATTCACCACCCGGTCGAGAATGATGTTCACGCGCGCCGTAGCCCCGAAGAAAAAGGCGCCGCTGATCCGGTAGACCATCACGTTGCGCGGATCGAGATCGGGGTAAAGTGACCGGTTGTTTGCGCTATCAGCAACATCCTCCGGCACAAGCTCCGGGCCGCCATTCACATCGATGGATTCCGCCATCCGATGCATGAACAGAAAAGAGCCGAGCAGAACACCCACACCGATCCCGGTCAGCAGATCGTAGAAGATGGTGAGCAGGAATGTCGCCAGCAGCACCAGCGCGTCGCCGGGCGAGGTACGCAGAAGCAGGCCGAATTCGGTGCGGTCGGCCATACCCCACGCAACGACGATCAGCACGCCCGCAAGTGCAGCGAGTGGCACATAGGCGACGAGTGGCATGGCAACCAGCACGAAAATCAGAAGATATACAGCATGCAGTATGCCTGCGACTGGCCCGCGTGCGCCGGCGCGGATATTGGTGGCGGTGCGGGCAATTGTGCCGGTGACGGGGATGCCGCCGCAACTTGCCGCCGCGACATTGCCGACACCCTGCGCGACCAGTTCGCTGTTGGAGCGATGGCGGCGGCCGGACATGCCATCGGCTACGACGGCCGAGAGCAGCGATTCGATGGCGCCGAGCAGGGCGATGGCGATGGCGGCAGGAAATACCTCGCGTGCCTTCTCCCAACTGAATACCGGCATGGCGGGCGCCGGCAGGCCGGACTGGATTGTGCCAAAACGTGAGCCGATCGTGTCGACCGGCAGCGCAAAGATGAAGACGGCAAGCGTCGCCGCAACGACGGCGATCAGCAATGCCGGCCAGTGCGGTCGCCAATGCCGGATCGCAACAATCGCGCCAATCGAGAAGGCTGACAGCGCGACCGTGACGGGATTGATCGTGCCGATCGCCTGCCCGAGCGCGGCGAGCTTCGGAAGTGTATCGGCAGGCTCGCGGACAAGCGTCAGGCCCAGAAGGTCGCGCAATTGCGAGAACAGGATGATGACGGCAATGCCGGCGGTGAAGCCGACCGTTACGGGGAATGGAATATACTTGATGTAGGTGCCAAGCCGCAGCAAACCGATCACGATCAGCATCAGCCCGGCCATGACGGTGGCCAGTACCAGTCCGTCATAGCCATGCCGTTCGACGGTCACGGCGACCAGCCCGATAAAGGCCGCCGCCGGTCCGCCGATCTGGAAGCGACTGCCGCCCAAAAGAGAAATCAGGAAGCCGCCGACGATGGCGGTGTAAAGCCCGCGCTCCGGGCTCAGCCCTGCGCCTATGGCAATCGCCATCGACAGCGGCAGCGCCACAATGGCGACGGTCAGTCCGGCCAGTGCATCGGCGCGCAGTCCATCGAGCCCGTAGCCCTCACGCCACACCGTGATCAGTTTAGGAGTGAACAGCTCGGCAAACGTCGGTTCGCTGCGGTGGCGCGCAGCAGGCAATGGCGTCGTCATATTGGCGCAGTCATGAAAATTCCCGCGGGGATGCAGGCACGCCGGAACGTTACCCGATCCACCCGCCGATCACATAGAGCGCGACTGCATTTCTGCCTTGAGGGGGATCAAAACGCAGTCAGGCCAGTGCTTTCAGTCCGATAATGCCGGCTACGATCAGCGCCAGGCACCCCAGCCGCAGCGCGGTGGCGGGCTCGGCAAACAGGACGATGCCGAGAATGGCCGTCCCGACGGCGCCGATCCCCGTCCAGATCGCGTAAGCCGTACCGATCGGCAATTCCCGCATCGCCAGGCTGAGGCACAGAAAGCTGACCCCCATCGTCGCCAGCGTGAACAGCGAGGGCATGAGCCGCGTCCAGCCGTCGGTATATTTCAGTCCGATCGCCCATGCGATCTCGAACAGGCCGGCCACGAACAAATAGAGCCACGCCATTTCCGGTCACTCCGCGCAAGCCATGTCAGGTGCCGCCGCGGCCCTCGTGCTGCCCGAATGGCATCGCGGCAACGATTGCCTCAGGCATATAGGGTTTCTGGATAACGGGCACGCTTTCAAGCTCGGGCGGCAGCGGTGCGCGCTCTCCATAGCCGGTAGCGAAGGCGAAAGGTATTTTCAGTTCAAGCAGTTTCAGCGCAACCGGTACGCTGTTCTCGTTGCCAAGATTGATGTCGAGCAGCGCATAATCGGGTGGCGACACTTCTATGGTCTTGAGGGCGTCGCGGACATTGGACGCAATGTCGATGCGCTTGGCACCAAGCTGCTCGAGCATCGCCTCCGCATCCATGGCAATGATCAGATTGTCCTCGAGAATCAGAACCCCGCCTGCGAAAAAGTCCCGGCTGATGCCGCCCGCTATCTTGTGTTCTTCCGCCGTCGGGAGGCCCGATTGTATATCGGTGCGCACGAAGCGCGCCGGAATGATCATGCGCGCCCGTACGCCCAGCAATTCGTAATGAATCTCCGATTGCCCAGCGAGATCGTAGGGAATCGAGCGCTCGATAATCGTGGAGCCGAAGCCGCGCCGCTTCGGCGGCGTCACCGGCGGTCCGCCGCTTTCCTGCCAGGAGATAACAAGCTGGTTGGCCTTGTCGATATGCCAGTCGATCTTCACCGCTCCGGTGGAATCGCTGAGTGCGCCGTACTTGGCCGAATTGGTGACGAGTTCGTGCACCACCAGTGCCAGCGTCGAGAAGGCTTCCGGTTCGAGCGACACTTCCGGGCCGGTATAATTCATGCGGTCGGCCTTGCCGCCGAGATAGGCGGCGGCCTCCGCCTCGATCAGGCCGCGCACGCTGCCCGGCGCCCAGTTCAGCCGCGTGATCTGGTCATGCGCGCGCGCCAGCGCCTGGATGCGCCCGCCGACCACGGATGCGAATTCCTCCGCGGTCATCGTCGAATGCTTGCCCTGATTGATCAGGCCGCGGATCAGGCCGAGGATATTGCGTACCCGGTGGTTCAGTTCGGCGATCAGCAATTCCTGCCGTTCGAGCGAGGACTTTCGTTCCTTTTCGTTCTCCTCGGTCATACGGAGGATGATTTCCAGCAGCGTCACACGCAGGTTCTCGGCAATGCGGATATCCGCTTCGCTCCAATGCGCCGATTGTCCGCGCACCACCTCTTTCCACGCTTCGAAACTCTTGCGTGGCGTGAGGCGGATGCCGTTTGGCCCGAGCGCAGCCGGCTTGGTCGGGTCGCCGGCCCAGGTGACGGTGCGGGTGACCTCGGCGCGAAAGAAGACGAGATAATCGCGCGGTGCGCGTGAGATCGGCACCGCCAGCATGCCGGCCGCGCGATCCACGAAATCCGCCGCCCGCGGAAAGACCCGGCCGATATCGTTGACCGCAAGGACGCCTTTCAGATTCTGGGTATTCAGGAAGTGCGCAATTTCGGCGAATTCCTCACGCGTCGGCGTGGTGCCACTAAGGCTGATCTCGCCGTCATTCCAGACACCGACGCCGTCGCATTCGACCGCATCCCGCAATTCTTCGAGCAGACCGCTAATCGTGTCCATGGTCGGGCGGCCCGAGGCCGAGGACGTCATGATCTTCTGGTTGAGGGTCTGCGCCC
>JAEVZN010000316.1 GCA_023392205.1 Pseudomonadota bacterium | reverse complement strand
TTGCAGGCCTATGTCGGCCACAAATTCCCGACCTCGGAGATCGAGCCGGGGCTGAAAGAGGGCGCGTTCTACGACCCGACCAATTTCACCTTCCCGGCCGGCTGCCATATCTGCGAAGTCGAAATCGATCCCGATACCGGCAAGACCGAGATCGCAGCCTGGACCGCCATCGACGATTTCGGCACGGTCATCAATCCGATGATCGTCGAGGGACAGGTGCATGGCGGTATCGCGCAAGGGGTGGGCCAGGCGCTGCTCGAACACGCGGTCTATGACAAGGAGGGCCAGCTCGTGTCCGGCTCCTTCATGGATTACGCCATGCCGCGGGCAGAGAATTTCCCGGACTTCCAGGTCGGCATGACCGCGACGCCGTGCCCGTCCAATCCGCTCGGCATCAAGGGCTGCGGTGAGGCGGGCGCGATTGCCGCGCCGGCCGCTGTCATGAACGCCATCACCCACGCCTTGGGGACCGAGAAAATCGATATGCCGGCGACGCCATCCGCCGTCTGGCGTGCCATCCAGGATCAGGCGCCCGCGCGCGCCGCATAAATCATGGCATGATCCCGAAAAGTGGAAACCGGTTTTCGGACAAGATCATGCTAGAAGGAAAAGCAAAGAGGACAGCATCATGTACGCATTCAAGTTCGAGCGGCCGACGAGTGTGAAGCAGGCGGTGGCGCTGCTGGCCAACGAGGATGCCAAGCTTCTGGCGGGCGGCCATTCGCTCATCCCGGTGATGAAGCAGCGGCTGGCCTCGCCGAAAGTGCTGGTCGATCTGTCGAAGATCGAGGGCCTGTCCGGCGTCGAGGTGACGCCGCGCACCGTGACCATCAAGGCGATGACGCGGCATCGCGATGTCGCCAATTCAAAGGAATTGCTCGAAGTGATGCCGGCTCTCGCCAGCGTGCCGGATTCGATCGGCGATCCGCATGTGCGCGGCGCGGGCACCATCGGCGGTTCGGTCGCCAACAACGATCCGAACGCGGATTATCCCGCCGCCGTGCTGGGCCTTGGCGCCACCATCGTTACCAACAAGCGCAAGATCGCCGCCGACGATTACTTCAAGGGCATGTTCGATACGGCGCTGGAGCCGGACGAGATCATCACCGAAATCCAGTTCCCGATCGTGAAGAAGGCGGCCTATCAGAAGTTCAAGCATCCGGCCTCGGGCTTCGCGCTGGTCGGCGTGTTCGTCTGCAAACGCTCGTCGGAGATCCGCGTGGCGGCGACCGGGGCGGGCGCGAACGGCGTATTCCGGGTGCCGGAATTCGAGGAGGCGCTGAAGAAGCGCTTCTCGCCGAAATCGCTCGAAGGCATCAAGCTGTCGCCCGAGGGTATGAACGCGGACATTCACGGCTCGGCCGAATACCGCGCGCATCTGGTCGGCGTGATGGCGCGCCGCGCCGTGGCGGCCGCCAGCGAGCGGGGCGGGGACGAGGACTGACTAAAGACGAATAGCCTGAAGAGAGCGCGGCCACCGCATTCTCTCAGCTTCTCGATCAACGCTCCTGCATCGGAATGCGCAGGGTCACGCTGGCGCCCTTCGTGCTCGGCGGCCGCGTCAGTTCGGCATTCAGTTGCTTCGACAAGGCGGTCACCAGCATGGTGCCGAGGCGCTTGCTCCTGGCCGGATCGAAATCGGCCGGCAGGCCGATGCCGTCGTCGCGGACGGTCACCAGCAGATTTCGCGGGTCTGAATGTGCGATCGAGACCCAGATCGTTTCGCCGGGGCGATCCGGATAAGCGTGCCGCGCCGCATTCAGCACCAGTTCGTTGACGATCAGCGCCACGAGGATTGCGCGATCGGCGGCGAACGCGATCGCCTCGGGCGCGTCCAGATGCAGGCGTGCCGGCGCGACCTCCTTCTCCAGATCCACGAATACCTCGCGCACATATTCCACGAGATCGGTGGTCTCGAAATCGGCGTGATAGGCGAGCCGTTCATAGGCGCGGCCCACAGTCTTGATGCGGGTCGAAGCGACGCCGAGGGATTCGCGAAGCTCCGGCGACGCGGATGCATGAGCCTGCAGATGCAGCATCGCGGCCACGACCTGCAGGCTGTTCTTGACGCGATGATTGATCTCTTTCAGCAGGATCTGATGCCGTTCGAGCGCGGCCTGCAGCCGCCGCTGCGAGGATTGCTGTTCGATCGCCATGCCGAGGATGTTGGCGGCGCCCTGCAGGAAGGCGATGTCGTGTTCGTTGAATTCGCCTTCGGACTTGCTGTCCACTTCCAGCACGCCGAAGGGTGATCCGTCGCCCTGCAGGATGACGTTCATGGCGCGCCGGATGCCATGCTCGATCAGCAATTCGGGCGTGCGGAAGCGCTCCTCGTTTTCGAGATGGTTGGAGATCACAGGCTTGCCGGTATGCAGGGCATAGCCCGCCGGCGAGGCGAGATCGGCACCCACGCTGGCCGTGCCCACGACGCCCTCGCCCCAACCGATCCCTGCACGGACCAGCAGCCGGTGCTCGGCGGGCAGATATTCCATCACCTTGCAAT
>JAEVZN010000240.1 GCA_023392205.1 Pseudomonadota bacterium | reverse complement strand
CCACTCGGCGAGCGTCCAGCCGGCCGGCAGATAGCCGTTGATCGGATCGTGCGCCGAGGTCTGGTCGGTGACCACGTCCGGCTTCACGCCACGCCGCACCAGTTCGGGATACATCTCCGCGGCATTGCCGAGAAGCGCGACCGACACCGCTTTCTTCTCTTTCCCGGCGCGCTCAATTATGGTCAGCGCCTCGTCGAGATCCTTCGCCTGCATGTCGACATAGCCAGTGCGCAGCCGCATCTCGATTCGCGAAGGCTGGCATTCGATGGCGAGCATCGATGCGCCCGCCATGGTGGCAGCGAGCGGCTGCGCGCCGCCCATGCCGCCCAGGCCCGCAGTGAGGATCCATTTGCCCTTCAGGTCGCCGCCAAAATGCTGGTGGCCGACCTCGACGAAGGTCTCGTAGGTGCCCTGCACGATCCCCTGCGAGCCGATATAGATCCACGAGCCGGCCGTCATCTGGCCGTACATCATCAGGCCCTTGCGATCGAGTTCGTTGAAGTGATCGAGCGTGGCCCAGTGCGGTACCAGGTTGGAATTGGCGATCAGCACGCGCGGTGCGTCGGCATGTGTCCTGAACACCCCGACCGGCTTGCCGGATTGCACCAGCAGGGTCTCGTCGCCTTCGAGCGTCTTCAGCGAGGAGACGATGCGGTCATAGCTCTCCCAGTCGCGGGCAGCGCGGCCGATCCCGCCATAGACCACAAGCTCGTGCGGCTTCTCGGCAACGTCGGGATCGAGATTGTTCATCAGCATGCGCATCGGCGCTTCGGTCTGCCAGCTTTTTGCCGAGAGCACGGGGCCGCGCGGGCTGCGGATGATGCGGTCGTTATCGAGGCGGGAGGCCATGGCGATCCTTCAGATATCCAGCGCCGGGAGTGTGACGGGACCCGCAGCCGCGATCAATGCGCCCGACCGCACCATATCGGCGGCGGCGGCGATGTCGGGCGCCATCATGCGGTCGTGATCGAGATGCGGCACATGGCGGCGAAGATGCGCGCGCGCGTGCTCCAGCGCCGGCGAGGAGCGCAGCGGCGCGTGGAAGTCGCAGCCCTGCGCCGCGCAGAGAAGCTCTATGCCGATGACGTTCGCGGCGTTGTCGGCCATCTGGGTCAGACGCCGCGCCCCATGCGCGGCCATCGACACGTGATCTTCCTGATTGGCGGAGGTCGGGATCGAGTCGACACTGGCCGGATATGCCATCTGCTTGTTTTCGGATACGAGCGCGGCAGCCGTGACCTGCGCGATCATGAATCCGGAATTCAGCCCCGGCTTCGGGGTGAGAAAAGCCGGAAGTCCGGACAGCGACGGATCGGTGAGCATCGCAATCCGCCGTTCGGCGATGGAGCCGATCTCGCAGATGGCCAAGGCCAGCATATCGGCAGCAAAGGCGACCGGCTGAGCGTGGAAATTGCCGCCCGAAATGACCTCGCCGGTATCGGCTATCACCAGCGGATTGTCGGAGACGCCATTGGCCTCCGTAACCAATGTAGTAGCGGCCTGCCGCATCACGTCGAGTGCGGCGCCCATCACTTGCGGCTGACAGCGCAGGCAATAAGGGTCCTGGATGCGATCGTCGATGGTCCGGTGCGACGCGCGGATCGTGCTACCCTCCATCAGGCCGCGCAATGCCGACGCGACATCGATCTGTCCGCGATGGCCGCGCAATGCCTGGATGCGGGCGTCGAACGGCGTATCGGAGCCACGCGCCGCATCGGTCGACAATGCCCCGGTCACGAGCGCGGACTGAAACACGCGTTCGATGGCAAAGAGTGCATGCAAGGCCTGCGCAGTAGAGAATTGCGTTCCGTTGAGCAGCGCCAGTCCTTCCTTCGGGCCAAGCACGATCGGCGATAGCCCGGCACGGCCTAGCGCATAGACGGCTGGCATGCGTTCACCGCCATAGAAGGCATCGCCTTCGCCGATCATGGTGGCGGCCATGTGCGCCAGCGGGGCAAGATCGCCGGACGCCCCGACCGATCCGCGCGCCGGGATGAACGGGATCACATGTCCGGTCAGCATGCCGTGCAGGAGTTCGATGGTGTCCCGCCGCACACCCGACGCGCCATGGCCGAGACTGACGATCTTCAGCGCCATCATCAGCCTGACGATGGACGCGGGCACAGGTTCGCCGACACCTGCCGCATGCGAGAGGACGAGATTGTGCTGAAGCCGCTCAAGATCGGCATCGGCGATGCGCACATTGGCGAGTTTACCGAAACCGGTATTGATGCCGTAGACGGCTTCTCCCTTGCGCAGGATCGCCGCCACCGTCGCGGCCCCGCGCTCCACCTGCTCGAGGACGCGCGGCGCAAGCGTCAGATGCGCCCCGCGCGTCAACAAACGCCAGTCGGACAGGACGAGATTTTCTCCGGAGAAGGCGACTTGAGCGGTCATCGGCCGTGACGGACCCTTGCATGCAGCGGATTGAAGCCAAGGCGATAGACCAGTTCGGCCGGACGTTCGATATCCCAGATGGCGAGATCGCAGGCCTTGCCGATTTCGATCGTGCCGGTGCGGTCGAGGAGGCCGAGCGCGCGCGCGGCCTCGCGCGTCACGCCGGCGATGATCTCCGGCACGTTCATCCGGAACAATGTCGCCGCCATGTTCATGGTGAGAAGCAGCGAGGTGAGGGGAGAGGTGCCGGGATTGCAGTCGGGCGCCACTGCCATCGGCACGCCATGCCGGCGAAACGCCTCGATGGGCGGAAGTTGGGTCTCACGCAACATATAAAATGCCCCCGGCAGCAGCACGGCCACTGTGCCGGATTGTGCCATCGCCGCGACGCCGTCCTCGTCAGTATATTCGAGATGATCGGCCGATAATGCGCTGTATTGCGCCGCCAATGCCGCGCCATGCAGGTTCGACAATTGATCGGCATGGAGCTTGACCGGCAGGTCGGCCGCCTGTGCTGCGTCGAACACCCGCGCCACCTGTGCGGCAGAAAACGCGATCCCTTCGCAGAAGGCGTCGACGGCATCGGCAAGGCCTGTTGACTTGATCTTCGCAATCGCGGCGCAGACGGCGGCAATGTAGGCATCCTTGTCGCTGTCGGTCCCTTGCATTCCCGGCGGCCAGGCATGTGCGCCCAGATACGAGGTGACGATGCTCACGTCGCGCAATTGGCCGAGCCTGCGCGCTGCGCGCAGCATCTTCATCTCGTTGTCGTCGTCGAGTCCGTATCCGGACTTGATCTCGACCGTCGTGACGCCTTCGCCAATCAGCGCATCGAGGCGTTTCAGCGATTGGGTGATCAGTTCATCCTCGCTTGCGGCGCGCGTGGCCTTCACGGTCGAGACGATGCCGCCGCCCGCCCGCGCAATCTCCTCATAGGTTGCACCGCCGAGCCGGAGTTCGAATTCATGCGCCCGGTCGCCGCCATGCACGAGATGGGTATGGCAGTCGATCAGGCCGGGTGTGATCCAACGCCCGTCGAGTTTGACGATGTCCGCTGCATCCCAGCCGGTCGGCAGATCGGCCTCGGGTCCGGCAAAGGCAATGCGTCCGCCCTGGCAGGCGACGGCGCCGGCCATCTCGCCGAGCCCCTCCGCCTGCACGGCGAGGGTGGCGATCCGCGCATCGCGCCAGATTTTGTCAAACCGCATGCCCTTCTCTATATCGGCCGTCACGGCATCATGTCGAGCGAGGCGAAAGTTGCGCGAATATCTGTTCGAGAAGGCCCTGTTACCGGAAGGCTGGGCCGACAATGTGCTGGTTGCGGTCGGCGCCGGCGGTGCGATTGCGCGCGTTGAGCCGGGAGCGCAATCCGGGACCGCCGAACGGCTGTCCGGCATTGCCCTGCCGGGGATGCCGAACCTGCATTGCCACGCCTTCCAGAAAGGCATGGCGGGACTTGCCGAGCGGCGCGGTCCGGCCAATGACAGTTTCTGGACCTGGCGCGAGGTGATGTACCGCTTTCTCGGTGCGCTGACACCTGACGATGTCGAGGCGATTGCCGCCTGTGCCTATATGGAGATGCTGGAGGCGGGCTTCACGGCGGTCGGCGAATTCCACTATCTGCATCACGATGTCGGCGGCGCGCCCTATGCCGATCTCGGCGAGATGTCCGCGCGTATTGCATCGGCCTCTGCCGAAGCGGGGATTGGCCTGACGCTGCTGCCCTGCCTCTACACTTATGGCGGCTTCAAAGCGGCCCCGTCGAACGAAGGGCAGGCCCGCTTCATCAATGACACCGATCGCTTTCTGGCTTTGTGGAGCCGCGCGCAGGAGATCGTGAAGTCCCTGCCGGACGCAGCCATCGGTATCGCGCCGCATTCGCTGCGGGCCGTTACGCCCGAGCAATTGAGCGCCATCGCCGATGCCGGCTTGACCGGTCCTGTGCATATCCATGCCGCCGAACAGACCCGCGAGGTGGATGAGAGCGTGGCGGCACTCGGTGCCCGACCGGTGCAATGGCTTCTGGACAATGCGGATCTGGACCGCAGATGGTGCCTCATCCACGCCACGCACATGACCACGGACGAAACCCGGCGGCTCGCGCAATCCGGGGCCGTGGCGGGCTTGTGCCCGCTGACCGAGGGCAGCCTCGGCGACGGATTTTTCAACGGCGATACGTATCTCGCGGCGGATGGCCATTTCGGCATCGGCACGGACTCGAACATCCAGATCGATGCGCCGGGCGAGTTGCGGCAACTCGAATATTCGCAGCGCCTGAAATTGCGGGCGCGAAATGTCTTGGCGACCCGCGAAGGCCAGTCGACTGGCCTTTCTTTGTATCGCAATGCGCTCAAGGGCGGCGCGCAGGCGCTCGGCCGACGCATTGGCACGATCGCGGAAGGGGCGCGTGCCGATATTGTTGTGCTCGACCGAAGCCATCCGGATCTTGCCGGTGCGGAGCGTGATACCGTTCTCGATGTGTTCATATTTTCAGCGGGCCGCGCAATGATCGGGCAGACGATGGTGGGGGGAAAGGTCGTTGTAACCGGTGGCCGCCACCATGCGCGCGACAAGATTGCGCAACGCTACAGAAACGTGGTCGCGCGCCTCAGCCGCTCCTGAAGGGACCGCGCGAACGGAACGGGATCGTACACAGCCCTGTCACAAAACTGAAATCATCCCTCCTTAGCTGAGCAGCGTTCCAGCGGACCGGTATGGCACGCCTCATGCGATGCCGCGCGGCCGCTCAACTCAGAATTCAAGGAGTTCGGACGATGCGGCTTGATTTCTCGCCCCTCTGTTCCGGGATGGCCGGCCTTGGCCGTCGCGCGCTGCTCGGCGGTGCATTGGCTGCGAGCCTGCTGGCGCTGGCGGGGCTGCCTGCGCAAGCGCTCGATCCGCGCTTTACCGATGCGGACGGCGATCTGGTCGCCGATGCGCCCAAGGATCCCAAGCAATGGATCGACCCATCGGTGCTGATCTTTGCCTATACGCCCGTGGAAGACCCTTCGGTCTATGCGAAGGTGTGGGACGGCTTCCTCAAGCACATGGAAAAGGTCACTGGCAAGCGCGTGCAATTCTTCCCCGTACAGTCCAACGCCGCCCAGCTTGAAGCGATGCGCGCCGGACGCCTGCATGTGGCGGGCTTCAATACCGGATCGAACCCGCTGGCGGTCAATTGCGCGGGCTTCGTGCCCTTTGCGATGATGGCGTCGCTCAAGGACGAGTACGGATATGAGATGGAGATCATCACGTTTCCGGGCAGTGGCGTGACCAAGGTCGAGGACATCAAGGGCAAGAAGATGGCCTTCACCTCGCAGACGTCGAATTCCGGCTACAAGGCGCCGTCGGCTCTGTTGCAGGAAAAGTTCGGCCTTGCCGCCGGCAAGGACTACGAGCCGGTGTTTTCGGGCAAGCACGACAATTCGATCATCGGCGTGGCCAACAAGGATTATCCGGCCGCTGCCATCGCCAATTCGGTCATGCTGCGCATGATGAGCCGCGGCGTGGTGAAGAAGGATCAGATCGAGACGATCTACAAGTCTCAGACCTTCCCGACCACGGGTTACGGCTATGTCTACAATCTGAAGCCCGAGCTTGCTGAAAAGGTGAAAGAGGCCTTCTTCACCTTCAAGTGGGACGGCAGCGATCTCCTGAAGGAGTTCGAGGCGTCGGAGCCGCCGCAGCAGAAATTCATGCCCATCACCTACAAGCAGCATTGGCAGGTGGTGCGCGATATCGATCAGGCGATGGGCGTGACATACGATTGCAAGGGCTGACGTCCGCATGCTGCGCCTCGAAGGGCTGGTCAAGCGCTACCGGACCGGCGATGTCGCACTGAACGGTGTCGATCTCGCCGTGCCGGCCGGTCAGGTGATCGGATTGATCGGCCCGTCGGGCGCGGGCAAGTCGACGCTCATTCGCTGCATCAACCGGCTGGTTGAACCCACCTCCGGCCGCATCTATCTGGGTGACACCGAAGTCACGGGACTTGGTCGCCGTGAGTTGCGACGCATGCGCCGGCGCATGGGCATGATCTTCCAGGAATTCGCGCTGGTCGAGCGCCTGACCGTGATGGAAAACGTGCTCTCAGGGCGGCTCGGCTATGTGCCGTTCTGGCGGAGTTATCTGCGCCGTTTTCCAAGCGTCGACGTGCGCAACGCCTTCGCAACCCTCGACCGGGTGGGCCTGCTCGATCACGTCGACAAACGGGCCGATGCCCTGTCGGGCGGGCAGCGCCAGCGCGTGGGGATCGCGCGCGCCTTGCAGCAGGATCCGGACCTTCTGCTGATCGACGAGCCGACCGCGAGCCTCGATCCCAAGACCTCGCGGCAGATCATGCGGCTGATCTGCGAGGTCTGCGAGGAGCGCAAGCTTGCCGCCGTAGTCAATATCCACGATGTGGCACTGGCGCAGATGTTTCTGAAGCGCATTGTCGGTCTGCGTGCCGGCAAGATCGTCTATGACGGCCCGGCCGATGGACTGAGCGCCGAAGTACTCACGCGCATCTATGGCGAAGAGGACTGGACGCAAAGCGGCGACAGCGAGGATGACGCCACGCCTGCGCAGGCGGCGCACATTCGTGTGCCGGTCGCCGTCTGACCCGCATGTCGACCGCGGCGCATTCCACATATCCATCGACCTGGCGCCGCCCGCCTTTCATCAAGAGTGGCACGCTGCGCTGGCTGATCTATGGTGGCGCACTGATCTATGTCGTGGTCGCCGTGGGTGCGATCGATGTGAACTGGGCGCGGTTGTCGGAAGGCCTCGGCCGTGGCGCGCGACTTCTTTCCGGGTTCCTGCAACCGAATTTCACCGCACGCTGGGGCGATATCGCGCAGGGGATGCAGGAAAGCCTGACCATGACCGTGACCTCCACGGCGGTCGGAATTCTGCTGTCGATTCCCGTCGGCGTCGGGGCTGCGCGCAATCTCTCTCCCATGCCGGTCTATCTGTTCTGCCGGGCGATCATCGCGCTGTCGCGCACATTCCAGGAAGTCATCATCGCGATCCTGTTCGTCGCCATGGTCGGCTTCGGACCGTTCGCCGGATTTCTCACGCTGTCTTTTGCGACCATCGGCTTCATGGCGAAACTGCTGGCCGAGGACATTGAGGATATCGATCCTGCACAGCCCGAAGCGATCCGCGCCAGCGGTGCATCCTGGTTGCAGCTTGTGAATTATGCCGTGCAGCCGCAGGTCATGCCGCGCCTGATCGGGCTGTCGCTCTACCGTATCGATATCAATTTCCGCGAATCCGCCGTAGTTGGCATCGTCGGTGCCGGCGGCATCGGCGCGACACTCAATACCGCGCTCGACCGGTACGAGTACGACAGCGCCGCGGCCATCCTGATCACCATCATCGGCATTGTCATGGTGGCGGAATATTCCTCCAGTGTGATCCGCAAGAGGATCCAGTGATGGCGGTCACACGCGACAGCGCCGGGCTTCCTGAATGGCGACGTCATAACCCACGGCGGAATCTCGTGCGCTGGTTCGGCTGGCTCTTGCTGGTCGCGTTGTTCGTCTTCTGCTGGCAGGTGATGACGAAGGACACGATCTGGGCCTTCGTATGGGATGCGCCGCAACAGGCCGCCGATATTGGATCGCGCATGATGCCGCCGCGCTGGTCATACCTCCATGAATTATGGCGCCCGCTCTGGGATACGCTGGCGATTGCCACGCTCGGAACGTTGCTGGCGCTGGTGTTCGCCGTGCCGGTGGCGTTTCTTGCGGCGCGCAACACGACGCCGAGCGCATTGCTGGTGCGGCCGCTGGCCCTGTTCGTGATCGTCTCGTCGCGCTCGATCAATTCCCTGATCTGGGCGCTGATCCTTGTCACCATTCTCGGGCCGGGAGTCCTGGCCGGGATCATCGCGATAGCGCTCCGCTCCATCGGCTTCATCGGCAAGCTGCTCTACGAGGCGATCGAGGAGATCGACGTCGCACAGGTCGAAGCGATCGAGGCATCCGGCGCATCGCCCGCGCAGGTGATGGATTACGCTATCGTGCCGCAGATCATGCCGGCCTTTGCCGGCATCACCGTGTTTCGCTGGGATATCAATATCCGCGAGTCCACCGTGGTCGGTCTGGTCGGCGCGGGTGGCATCGGACTCAATCTGGAAGCCTCGCTCAACACGCTCGCATGGTCGCAGGTCAGTCTCCTGCTGGTCGTTATTCTGGCCACTGTTCTCCTGAGCGAATGGGTGTCGGCGAAGGTGCGCCACGCCATCATCTGAACGACGTGTGCGGCCGCGCGGCGATATCACTCGCCGCAAACAGGGAACTCTGCCGCCTCTCTCCCGTTAATGAGCCTTTGACCTGGATATTGCAGGTCGCCGGACGGTCTCCGGCGGCTTATCGGAATGTCCTTGCGGGAGACGGCGAAGTGGCACGCAAGGCGGCGATCTGGATTGCAATTTATCTCATGCTGGTGTCGGCGCCGCTGGCGGTGCTGCTGGCTGGCGACATGCCGGACGGCAAAAGCTTCCTGTGGGATTTCTCGATGGCGCTCGGCTTTGCCGGGATCGCCATGATCGGAGTCCAGTTCGTTCTCACGTCGCGCTTCCGGCGGGCCAGCGCCCCGTTCGGGCTCGATATCATCTATCTGTTTCATCGCTATCTGGCGCTGGTCTCCGTCACGCTGATCCTGTCGCATTTCCTGATCCTCTGGTTTTTCTACGAGGACGCGCTGGGCGAGCTGAACCCGCTCTCCGCGCGCTTCGAACTGACGCTCGGCCGTGTGGCACTGGTGCTGTTCATATTGGCCGTCGTCACGTCGGAATTCCGGAAATTCCTGCGGCTGGAATATGGGCTGTGGCGCTACGCGCATGTCGCCTTCGCAACGCTCGGCTTCGCCGCCGCAGTCGGTCATATCGCCGGCGTCGGCTATTACACCGATGCGGGTGGCAACCGCGTGCTGTGGCTGGCCGCGACCCTGTTCTGGATATTGACGCTGGTCTGGGTGCGGATCGCCAAGCCCTGGACGCAATTGCGCACGCCCTATCGGGTGGTCGAGGTGCGACCCGAGGCGAGCAACACATCGACACTCGTCCTCGAGCCGGTCGGCCATCCGGGCCTTGGGAGCTTCCAGCCGGGCCAGTTTGCGTGGCTGACGATCCGCCACTCCCCGTTCAGCCTGCGGGAACATCCGTTCAGCATCGCATCGGCACCCGAGCAACTCCCGCGTCTGGAATTCAGCATCAAGGCGCTGGGCGACTTCACCAGCACGATCGGCGAACTCAAGAAAGGCGAGACGGCTTATCTCGATGCGCCGCATGGCATGTTCACGATCGACCGCAATCGTGACGCGCTCGGCTTCGTCGGCATTGTCGGCGGCATCGGCATCACCCCGGTGATCAGCATGTTGCGCAGCATGGCCGCGCGCGCAGACCGGCGTCCGTTCTGGCTGTTCTATGCCAACAAGACATGGGACGATGTGATCTTTCGCGAGGAGATCGAGGCGCTACAGGATCGCATGAAACTGACGGTCGTGCACGTGCTGGAAAAGCCGTCCGACGGCTGGACAGGCGAAAGCGGGTTTCTCAATCGCGAAATTCTGGAGCGGCATCTGCCCGCGCGCGAGCGGAAGGAACTGCATTATTTTCTCTGCGGACCGGTGCCGATGACTGCTGCTGCCGAATCCGCACTGCGTGCGCTCCATGTTCCGGCCTGGCGTATCCAGACCGAAATCTTCGAACTGGTCTAGGACACCGCAGATGCGCAGGACCACGGCATTATTTCTGGCACTCGCGACCGGCGTTATGGTCGTGCTGATGGCCGCGATTTTCGCCTATGTGCAATCGCCGGGCGTGTGGATGTAACCTGCGGCTACATCGTGAGCCTGATTTTAGTCGCGGCGATAATTGCCAAGCCCCGGACGGTAGGATTTCTCTTCCAGAAACTGGTCCATGCCCTTCTTGCGGCCCTGTTCGGGATCGGTGGCATAGGTCTCCTGCGCCTTGGCGTAAAGATAATCCTCCGCCTCATCCCAGGACATCGTCTTCAGGCGGCGATAGGCATGCTTCACCGCCCACAGCACATGCGGATTCTTCTCCATCAGTTTGCGCGCAATCGCCGCGGTGCGGTCACGCAATTCTGGGCGCGGCAGGCTTTCATTCACAAGCCGCATGGTGGCGGCCTGCTGGCCGGTGAAAGTCTCGCCGGTCATCAGGTAATACATGGCGTCGCTCTGGCTCACCTTCTCGGCGAAGGCCTTGGCGACATTTCCGGCCGGGATGATGCCCCAGTTGATTTCGGACAGGCCGAACACCGCTTCATCGGCAGCCACCGCGAGATCGCATGACACAAGCGGCGTGAAGGCGCCGCCGAAACACCAGCCATTGACCATGGCGATGGTGGGCTTCGGAAATGTCTGCAGGCGCCGCCATTGCCACATCATCGAATCGCGGCGCACCCGCATCACCTCGACAGGCGTCGCCTTGTCGACCTCCTTGAAGTATTCCTTCAGATCCATGCCGGACGAGAAGGATTCGCCGGCGCCCGTCAGCACCAGTACCTTGCAGCGCGGATCGACCTCGAGCGCATCGAGCACGCTGAGCATTTCCCGGTTGAGGGTCGGGCTCAGCGCGTTCTTCTTTTCGGGCCGGTTCAGCGTGACCCAGGCGATCCCGTCGTCGAAGTCGATCCGAACCGTCGTCCAGTTTTGACCGGCCGGTGAGGGGGGCGCCTGTTCAGCATGTGACATGTCGTTAAGTCCTGAAGTCTTCAGCCGTTTGAGATTTATTGCTTTTCAAGTCCGGCCTTCTCGGCCACCTCTTTCCAGAGCTTGACCTGGCTGCGGACCTTCTCGGTCACGGCCTCAGGTGTACTCGAAACCGGAACGCTGCCAAGCGCCTTCAGCCGTTCGGATACGGCCGGTGTGGCGATGGCCTTGCGTACGGCGTCATTGAGGCGCTCGACAACCGGCCGCGCGACGCCCTTGGTGGTGGCGACGCCGGTCCAGGCCATGACCTCGAAGCCCGGCGCGCCGCTCTCGGCGATGGTCGGTACCTTCGGCAGCGAGTCCCAGCGTTTCGAACCGGACACGGCCAGGGCGCGGAATGTTCCGGCATCGATATGCCCGAAGATTGCGGTGCCCGGTGCGATGATGAAATCGACATTCTTCGACAACAAGGCAGTGACGGCGCCTGCATCGCCACGGAACGGCACATGCACGAACTTCGTCTTCAGCGAGACCGCGAACAATTCCGAGGTCATGTGCTGGCCGGTGCCGACGCCCGCGGTGCCGACGGTCAGCGCGCCCTGCTTTTCACGCGCGCGCTTGATCAGATCCTCGATGGTCTTGTCGGGCGAATCCGCATGCACCACGACGAAGAACGGAAATTCGGAAACGGTCGAGATGAAGGAAAAGTCGTCGACCGGATCGAAGCCCAGCGACTTGTTCAGCGCCGGCGAGATCACATGGCCGGTCGTGAACAGGACGATCGAATAGCCGTCCGGATCGGCCTTGGCGACGGTGTCGGAGGCGAGATTGCCGCCGGCACCGACCTTGGCTTCGTTGACGATGTTCTGGCCGAGCGTTTTCGACATCTGCTCGCCGAGCACGCGCGATATCGTGTCGGCATTCCCGCCAGGCGCGAATCCCTGAAAGAAGCGGATCGGCTTGGTCGGGAATTCCTGCGCCGACGCCGCGCAGAGTGTGAAAGATGCGGCCAGAAGGCCGAGTATTGCACGCTTCATGTTGTCCTCCCCGGACATGCTTTGTTGTTGCGGGGAGGTTATCCGGCTTTCGCAGCGGATGACAATCGTTGCCTGCAATTCGGCGATTCATCGCAGGCCGTCACGGCGTGCGCAGAAAATCCCTTGCGAGCGTGATGTCGGCTTGGGACAATCCATGTCCCGCAGGCAGCGTGCGATGCTGCACGCTCGCGCCGGCGTCTTGAAGCATGGCCGCAAGCCGAGCGGCATTATCGGCGGGCACCATCGGGTCCGTCGCACCCGACAGGATCAGCACCTGTTTGCCGGTCAGGTCCGCGGCCGGAACTTGCGACAGCGGCACCATGGCGCGCAACAGCACGGCGCCGGACAGGCTTTCCGGACGCAGCATCAGCATGGCCGCCGCGATGTTCGCGCCATTGGAGAAGCCGAGCGCAACCGGCGCCGCAAGATCATAGGTCTTGCGCGCGCCGTCGACGAAATCGGCCAGCGCGTTGGCGCGCAGCCGCAAATCGTCTTCGTCGAAGACACCTTCGGCGAGACGGCGGAAAAAGCGCGGCATGCCGCCTTCCAGCACCTGCCCGCGCGGCGACAGCATGGCTGCGCCCGGCGCCGCCATGCGGCCAAGATCGATCAGGTCGTGCTCGTTGCCGCCGGTGCCATGCAGGAGCAGAAGTGGTTTGCGGCCGTCTTCCGTTGCCGGCTCGAAGCGGTGAACGAAGGACAGTTTGTTGGCAACATTGTTCTGGGTCGCGCTCGTATTGGTCGCGTTCATATCGGACCTCGCAAATTGCGGATGAGGTTGGCCCCTCCGCGCGGATCGCGGAGGGGGCGATGTTGTCAGGCCAGCTCGGGAAGGACCTTTTCGATGTCCGCACGGCGGTTCTCATAAACCGGGGGCAATTTCAGGCTCTGACCGAGCGAGGTCGCCGGCTCGTCGATCGCAAAGCCCGGGATATCGGTCGCGATCTCGAACAGGACGTGG
>JAEVZN010000228.1 GCA_023392205.1 Pseudomonadota bacterium | reverse complement strand
GGCGAGGTGAGAGCGTTGCTGTTTGATGTGTTCGGCACGCTGGTGAACTGGCGCACCGGCATCGCCGCGGAGGCCAAGCGGCTGCTTTCGCCACTCGGCCACGAGATCGACTGGATCGCGTTTTCCGATGCGTGGCGCGCTGAATATCAGCCGGCCATGGAAGAGGTGCGGTCCGGTGCGATCGCTTTCTGCAAACTGGATCTCCTGCACCGGCGCAATCTCGATCGCATCCGTCCGCGTTTCGGGCTCGATGCGTTGTCGGAAGACGAATGCGTCTTGCTCAACACCGCCTGGCATCGCCTGCCGCCCTGGCCGGATGTGCCGGAAGGTCTGGCGCTGCTGCGCGACCACTTTCTTCTCGCGCCGGTATCGAACGGCAATATCTCGATGATGGTGCAACTCGCGCGGCACAACGATTTCCGATGGGATGCCATTCTGGGCGCGGAACTGGCAGGGGATTACAAGCCGAAGCCGGGCGTTTATCGCTCGGCCTGCGCGGCGCTCGATCTTGCGCCGGAGCAATGCATGATGGTGGCTGCGCACAGCTTCGATCTGGCCGCGGCGGCGGCATTGGGTCTGCGGACCGCGCATGTCGCACGCGCGAACGAATACGGACCCGGACGCGGCGGAGAATCCGCGCCGACAATACCGGTCGACGTCGCGGCCTCCGACTTTGTCGATCTTGCCCGAAAGCTTGGCGTCTAGACTTGCAGGTCCGCGGCGCGTGCGGGAGAACACCTTCGGTTGCCTGCGGAAACGGCGCTCTGCTATAGCCACCCCGAGCGGAAATCCCTCCGCGGAGACATTATATGTCTGTCGACACGGCCACCGTCCGCCGCATCGCCCATCTGTCCCGCATCGCCGTCGCCGACGACGAGGTGGAGCATCTGCGCGGGGAGCTGAATGCGATCCTGGCCTTTGTCGAGCAATTGTCGGCCGTCGATGTGAGCGGCGTTGAGCCGATGACATCGGTGACGCCGATGACCATGAAGAAGCGGGTGGATGCGGTGACCGACGGCGGCATCGCGGATCAGATTCTGCGTAACGCGCCCTTGTCGGAGGGGCCATATTTCGCGGTGCCCAAGGTCGTCGAATAGCCGGATCGTGTGACGGTCCCGATGTGAAGGTTGTCTTTCATGTGCCTCGCCTGTGAACAGTCGGACATGTATTACCGCTGGGAGCTGCTTCAGCAGATCGCCCGCGGCGAGATGCCGGCCGGGCATTCGGAAGAGGACCTGCGGTCGCTGGGCCTGCCCATGCCCGACGAGATCGAAGTCACCGAGGAGCCGGACGGCACCAGGGTGATCCGGCAGAAAGCGCCGGTCGCCGCCGCCTCGACGCCCGCCCAATCCTCATTTGCCTGTGACAGTCCCGACGAATGACCGACCTGACGACACTGACGATTGCGCAGGCCCGTGACGCCCTCACATCGAAATCCATCACCGCCACCGAACTGACGGACGCCCATCTCGCAGCGGTCGAACAGGCGCGGGCGCTCAACGCCTTCGTGCTGGAGACGCCGGACCATGCGCGCGCGCATGCCATGGAAGCGGATCGCCGTCTGGCGAAAGGCGAGGCCGGTCCGCTTGAGGGCATCCCGCTCGGAATCAAGGATCTGTTCTGTACGCGCGACGTGCGCACGACCGCGTGCTCTAAGATCCTCGGCAATTTTGTGCCGACCTATGAATCGACCGTCACTGCGCAATTGTGGCGCGACGGCGCGGTGATGATCGGCAAGACCAACAATGACGAATTCGCCATGGGCTCGTCGAACGAGACCTCGCATTTCGGTCCGGTGGTGTCGCCCTGGCGGCGGCAGGGCTCGAATACGCCGCTGGTGCCCGGCGGCTCCTCGGGCGGATCGGCGGCAGCCGTTGCCGCGCGGCTTTGTCTTGGCGCGACCGGGACCGATACCGGCGGATCGATCCGGCAACCGGCCGCGTTTGCCGGCATTGTCGGTATGAAGCCGACCTATGGACGTTGCTCGCGCTGGGGGATCGTGGCCTTCGCGTCATCGCTCGATCAGGCCGGCCCGTTCACCCGGACGGTCCGCGACAACGCGATGCTGCTGCGGTCGATGGCAGGGCACGATCCCAAGGACACCACCAGCGCCGATATGCCGGTGCCCGATTACGAGCAGGCCATTGGCCGATCGGTGAAGGGCATGAAGATCGGCATTCCAAAGGAATACCGGCTCGACGGCATGCCACAGGAAATCGACACGCTGTGGGAGAAGGGCGCGGCATGGCTGAAGGATGCCGGGGCCGAGATGGTCGACATTTCGCTGCCGCATACGCAATACGCTTTGCCCGCCTATTATATCGTGGCGCCGGCCGAGGCATCGTCCAATCTCGCGCGCTATGACGGCGTGCGCTACGGTTTGCGGGAGAACGGCCGCGACGTGACGGGCATGTATGAAGCCACGCGCGCCGCGGGATTTGGCGCCGAGGTGCGGCGCAGGGTGATGATCGGCACCTATGTCCTGTCGGCCGGCTATTACGATGCCTATTACCTGCGTGCGCAGAAGGTGCGAACCCTGATCAAGCGGGATTTCGAAGAGGTCTTCGCGAAAGGCGTCGATGCGATCCTGACGCCGGCCACGCCTTCGGCCGCCTTCGGGGTGGGCGAGAAAGGCGGCGCCGACCCAATCGAGATGTATCTGAACGACATCTTCACCGTGACCGTGAACATGGCGGGATTGCCGGGCATGTCGGTGCCGGCCGGATTGTCGGCGGAAGGTTTGCCGCTTGGACTGCAATTGATCGGGCGGCCGTTCGACGAGGAGACATTGTTCTCGCTGGGCGAGGTGATCGAGCAGGCTGCGGGCTATTACGCGCCCGCGCGGTGGTGGTGACCGATGAACAAGGCATCTCCCAGGAACCCGAACCTGATCCGCGGCGCCGATGGTGACTGGGAAGTCGTGATCGGCATGGAAGTTCATGCCCAGGTCAGGTCGGAATCGAAACTGTTCTCCGGCGCATCGACCGCGTTCGGCGGGGAGCCGAATTCGCATGTCTCGCTGGTCGATGCGGCCATGCCCGGCATGTTGCCGGTCATCAACGAGGAATGCGTCCGTCAGGCGATCCGGACCGGGCTTGGACTGAAAGCGGAGATCAACAAACGGTCGGTGTTCGACCGGAAGAATTATTTCTATCCCGATCTGCCGCAGGGCTATCAGATCAGCCAGTACAAGTCGCCGGTGGTGGGCGAGGGCGTGGTCACGGTCGCGCTGCCGGACGGGCAGAATTTCGATGTCGGCATCGAGCGCGTGCATCTGGAACAGGATGCGGGCAAGAGCGTCCACGATCAGCATCCGACATTGTCGCTTGTCGACCTGAACCGGTCCGGCGTGGCCCTGATGGAGATCGTGTCGAAGCCCGATCTGCGGTCCGCCGAACAGGCCAAGGCCTTCGTCAGCAAGCTGCGCGCGATCCTGCGTTATCTCGGCACCTGCGACGGCGATATGGAGAAGGGCAGCCTGCGCGCCGACGTCAACGTGTCGGTCCGCCGCCCCGGGCAGAGTCTCGGGACGCGCTGCGAGATCAAAAACGTCAACTCGATCCGCTTCATCGGGCAGGCCATCGAATACGAGGCGCGCCGTCAGATCGAAATCCTGGAAGAGGGCGGCGAGATCGTCCAGGAAACCCGGCTGTTCGATCCGGGCAAGGGCGAAACGCGGTCGATGCGCTCCAAGGAAGAGGCGCATGACTACCGGTACTTCCCCGATCCGGATCTGTTGCCGCTGGAATTCGACGATGCCTATGTCGAGGGGCTGCGGGCGCAATTGCCGGAACTGCCGGACGAGAAGAAGGCGCGGTTCACGGGAAGCCTCGGCCTGTCGGCCTATGATGCGGATGTGCTGATTGCCGAACGCGAGATGGCCGACTTCTTCGAGACCGTCGCAACCGGCCGCGACGCGAAACTCGCGGCCAACTGGACGATCAACGAACTCGCCGGCCGCCTGAACAAAGAAGGCAAGGATTTCTCCGCATCGCCTGTGAGTGCCGCGCAACTGGGTGCGATCCTGGATCTGATCGGTGACCGGACGATTTCCGGCAAGATCGCCAAGGAATTGTTCGAGATCGTATGGGTCAATGGCGGAGACCCGCTCGTGATCGTCGAAGAGCGCGGGATGAAGCAGGTCACCGACCTCGGTGCCATCGAGAAAGCCATCGACGACATCGTTGCCGCCAACCCCGACAAGGTTGCGCAGGCGAAAGAGAAGCCGGCCATGCTCGGCTGGTTCGTCGGTCAGGTCATGAAGTCATCCGGCGGCAAGGCCAACCCGCAAGCCGTGAACGAGATCCTGCGGCGCAAACTCGGACTGGCGTAACGACGTCCTTGCCATCCGCGTATCTGGGTTCGGTCAAGGCGTTGCGGATACCGTTTGCGTCTCCCGCAACCGTTCGCAATGCATTTGAGAGCAACTTCCAGCCGCGCCGGCGACCGATCCAACATCCTCATCCGAATCGCTGTGGACGCGATTCGCGCGATTCGCCGTCGTCTGGACGCCTTTGACGGCGAAAAAAATGCGTTTCCCAAAGTTTTTTTTTGGAAGCCGGCGGCACCTTTGTCTTGACATCGCAACCGCCCGCGCTGCGCAGCTTCATGCACCTGCATCTTTATGTCTTGCGCCATCGCTGAAATGTCGACATGCGAAATCTCCTTTATTTATCGATGCAAAATCGTTGCATGCGAAACGCGGATGCATCTTCGTTCGCGTTCACCTCGACAACGCAAAAGCATTCAAGACAGCGACGAAGCGGAAGCGTTCAGGCCGGCAAGACCGGCTCAGAAGTACACGTTTCGTTAAGCGGAGTCGCTGTTTGGTGTTTTCTGTAGTAATCGAAGCGACGTGCAGTTCGATTCGCGACTGCATGAATTCGATGGCGCCATCTCTAAATTGGAGGGCACAATGGCGAAGCGTAAGAAGACAAAGTCTGCGGCCAAGAAGACCGCAGCCAAGAAGACCGCGAAGAAGACCAAGCGCAAAGCCAAGAAGCGGAAGTAGGCGAGCGCTGTTTTCTGATCACGTTACAAAGGCCGACGGTTCCAGGCGCGACCAAATCAAGCGGGACATCGTCGGCTTCTTGTAACGACGGAGGGCGTCGGCGAGACAGATCTACGGGTCTCTCCGACGCCCTCGGTCGTTCTGGCGCCCATTGCGAGCGGCTTCGCATGCGCCGCGATCCTGTTTCAGACCGCTCCTTCTATCGCACCGGTGTCAAATTTCTTGGTTCCGACCGGTCTCGGGTTTCAGGTTGCTCCTGGCTGTGCAGGTCCGGCTCCTCTTTATTTCAGGTTAGCCCGCTTTCGCCTTTAGCCTCGTGTTGCAGGCGCTCCAGTATTTCGGCCAGGTCATCGACTTTTCGATGCGGCCTGCGGCCTTCGCCTCTTTCCATTCCGCGCCACATTGCTTTTGCCGGTCACGGGCAGCGCCCCGCAGCGCCGATGCCTTGGCCTTCTTTTCCGCACGCGCCTTGCGGGCTTCGCCGGCTTTGGCCTTGCGTTCGTCGGATTTTGCCTTCCGCTCGGCGGACCTGGCTTTGCGTGCGGCCGCGCGCTCTGCCTTGGCGTCCGCGGACGTCGACGGCTTGCTGGTTTCGTTCGCCGGCGAAGCGGGCGATGCGGCGGTCTGGGCGACGACTTGGGCAGCCGGCAGTAGCAGCGCGGCAGCCAGGAACGCAGTCACGGACGCGGTCAAGAACAATCGGTTCATTCTTCCTCTCCGGATATGCAGGACGCTGCCTGCGTCGCGCGTTAGACTATGCCCTATCGAAAAGCCGGTCCATAACACGCGAGCCGTTGCGGTGAAGGCGGCGGCGCAGTTCGCATCGATAGAGAATGGAGCACATCATGGCGCGCAGGGCAGTCCGGAAAACCAAGCGACCGGCCAAGGCGCCGCGCACGCGCAAGGCGGTGAGTGGCAAGGCGAAAAAAGCCTCACGGAAGTCGGGGGCGGCGGTTACGAAGAAAGCATCTTCCAGATCGAAGGCGGCAAGCTCAAAGGCTGCAGGCTCGAAAGCGGTGAAGCGTCAACGACCGATCGAACTCTATTACTGGCCGACTCCGAATGGATGGAAGATTTCCATCATGCTTGAGGAGTGCCGGCTTCCCTATGTGATGAAGCCCGTGAACATTTCCACCGGCGACCAGTTCAAGCCGGAATTCCTGGCGATCTCGCCGAACAACCGCATGCCAGCCATCGTGGATCCTGACGGACCGGGCGGGCGGCCCATCTCCGTGTTCGAGTCGGGCGCGATCCTGCAATATCTCGGCCGCAAGACCGGCAAGTTCTATCCGTCCGACGAACGTGCGCGCACCGAGGTCGATCAATGGCTGATGTGGCAGATGGGCGGGCTCGGTCCGATGGCCGGTCAGACCCACCATTTCCGGGTCTATGCGCCGGAGCAATTGCCTTATGCAATCGATCGCTACACCAACGAGGTCAATCGTCTCTATGGTGTGATGAACATTCGGCTGAAAGACCGCCCGTTTCTCGCCGGCAAATACTCGATTGCCGATATGGCCTGCGTCGGATGGGCATCCCGTTGGGAGCGGCAGGGGCAGGACATCGCCGAATTCCCCCATCTCAAGCGATGGCTCGATACGGTGATGGCACGCCCGGCTGTGACGCGGGGCATGAAGCTGCGGGTCGAAGAGGCGTCGAAAGTCGATATGAAGGATCCGAATGTGCAGGCGCTTCTCTTCAAGCAGCGGGCACGGTCAGCCTGACGCTGGGTATAACGTTGATCTCTTGATGGTTAGGCGCAGGTCAAGGTCTAGAGTTGACCGATTCTGAATCGGTCGCGACAAGCCCCGTTTTACGGGGCTTTTTCGTATCTGCATGACGCGCGGTCTTTGCCGGATTCAGATTCCGTTTATCGCGTCGCTTAAACTGCCATTCAAAATTTTCGCTTCATCATCGTGGTGTGCGGGGGGACCGGACGGGAATGCGATCGCCGGCACAGGCGAGGCAGACAACAGGGGGTCGATCATGGCGCGCTTTGAATTTTCCGACTGCGATCTTGCGGGTGCGGGGCAGGGGCTCACGTCGGCGGAGGCATATTACGAGCTCGGCATCCGTTATTCCGTGGGCAATTCGGTGCCTGCGGATCTTGTCGCAGCCCACAAGTGGTTCAACATCGCAGCTGCCAAGGGCAGCAAGGAGGCCATGACCTTGCGGCAGGAGATCGCCGGCAGTCTGACGCCGGCCGAGATTGCGGCGGCCCAGCGGGCCGCCCGGGACTGGCTCACCCGGCACTGAAATTGCGGAGATCGCAGTTAATTGCGAATGCCGAAGTTCCACACATGTATTCTTGTTGCCTGCGGTCGGTGTCTTGGGCATACCCGCAGGCGCAGGAGACGTGGCCGAGTGGCTGAAGGCGGCGGTTTGCTAAACCGTTATACGCTCTCAAGGCGTATCGAGGGTTCGAATCCCTCCGTCTCCGCCAATTAACTCCAAAATCTTTATTGGCTGCCTGGAAAAGCAACACCGGTTCGCTGTGCATTGTGCAGGGAACCGCGGACGCACGCCTCAGCGCGGGGCTTTGGCCGGCGAAGTTCCGGGCTGTTGTCTCAACAATCACGGACGCTTCTCGGGACTCCCCTGAATCGACTCGCTGTGCGGCGATTCTCCGGGATTCGCCGCTTTTGTTCCCGGAGCACGCCTCTCGCCTGTTGTGAAAGCAAGGTTCCATGTCTCTGGAGCCGGACAACTTCAACGGGTTCCAGGCTAAAATCTGTGCGAAGAGACCGCAGTTCCAATCTTTGCCCGGTGTTCGAATTTCTCGAAAAATGCTATGATCAGAATGCGTTAGCCTACCTGCCGCGCGTGCTCAGTTGCCTTTGTTTGCCGCCATTCAAATGAGTGCCCTTTGTGCAACACGGCCTTGAAAACATTCGAAACTGGCTGTGAACGGGCTGTTTCTTCATTGCACCGGAAGGGCGGTGAAGTAATCTGACCTTGCGACGGAGGGGGCGTCCCCAAGTCGCGCTGCCTAGCCCTCTCTCGGGGGATTTCGACGGAAAGCTAGGCAGTTCGCGGGGAATAGGGGAACCTCTTTGGGTGTGACACCCAGCGGAGTTTGAACCCTCCCTAAAGCAAACTTGGAGGTTCAACATGAAGATGGTGAAAAGCCTTCTCCTCGGCTCCGCTGCCGGTCTGGTTGCAGTGGCTGGGGCGCAGGCGGCCGATCTTCCCGTTAAGGCCAAAGCGGTCGAATACGTGAAGGTCTGTTCGCTGTATGGCGTCGGATACTACTACATTCCCGGCACCGATACTTGCATCAAGATCGGCGGTTACGTGCGATTCGAGGCGTATCACAACACCGCCGCGGGCCACTACCCGAACAGCCCCGCCGGTGGCCAGGGCGCGCTGACCCGTCATTATAACAGTCTCGGTATGCAGGCCCGCTGGCGCATGTCCATGGACGTGCGTACGCAGACCGAATACGGCACGCTACGGTCGTATTTCGCCGCCGGCATGAACACGCTGAACGCTCCGTACGATCAGGGTCCGGGCGTCACGACGGCCATCGCCATCGAGCGCGCCTTCATCCAGTTCGCCGGCTTCACCTTCGGCCGCTCGGACACGTTCTTCGCCTTCTATAACGGCGCGGCCTATGGCCTTGTCCCACAGTTCCTGGACGGTGGTTCGGGGCCCTCGGGTCACAACGTGGCGGCCTATACTTGGCAGTTCGGCAACGGACTGTCGGCAACCATCTCGCTCGAAGATGCCAAGGCTCATGACCGCGGCGTGGTCGATCTGAACCAGCCGGGCCTTCTTGGAGCAACGTTCGCGACTGCCTCCGTCACGG
>JAEVZN010000107.1 GCA_023392205.1 Pseudomonadota bacterium | reverse complement strand
CCTTGTCGATCATGACGGAGAGGACGAGAACGGAGGCGGCATATCGCGCTGGCTCAAGCTGACCGACGGACTGGGGCTGAACCGCGAGACGGTAACTTCGCTGAGCGGCCTTTTGCCGGCGACGCGTTTTGCGGTTGATGCCTATGTCCGTTTTGTGCGCGAGCGCACGCTTCTTGAAGCGATTGCGTCCTCGCTGACCGAATTGTTTTCGCCCGCGATCATTTCCGAGCGGATGGACGGCATGCTGGCGCACTACGATTTCGTCACGCGCGACACGCTGACCTATTTCGAGCGCCGTCCTCCGGAGGCCGCAAGGGATTCCGATTTTGCCCTGGATTATGTGAAGCGCTATGCGCGCACCCCAGACGCACAGGCGGCGGTTCTCGCGGCACTGGAATTCAAGTGCGATGTCCTGTGGGCGATGCTTGACGCCCTTCATCACGCCTACGTCATGCCTGGGCATATCCCGCCCGGCGCTTTCGTCCCGACGGATCGCTAATGGCAAACCGGGACGCGATCCACTCTCCGATTTCCCCCGATGCGATGCCACGCCTGCCACGCGGCGTTCGACTTGCCTATAACGAAGCGCAGGGCGGATGGGTGCTGCTCGCACCGGAGCGGATTTTCAAGGCGGATGCAATCGCGGCGGAGATACTGACGCGCTGCACGGGAGAAGCGACCTTCGCCACCATCGTGGACGCGCTCGCGGCCAAATTCGATGCCCCGCGCGACCTGATCGAGCGGGATGCTGCGAGGCTGTTGCACACGCTCGCCGAAAAGCGGCTGCTGGAATTGTAGCGCATGGACAGCGCAACGCCCGCCCTGTCGGCTCCGCTCGGCTTGCTCGCCGAGCTCACACATCGCTGTCCGCTGGCATGTCCTTATTGTTCGAATCCGCTGGCGCTTGAAGCCGCGCGTGAAGAACTCGACACCGCAACCTGGGCGCGGGTTTTCCGGGAAGCGGCGGCATTGGGCATCCTTCAGGCTCATCTTTCGGGAGGCGAGCCTGCCGCACGGCGGGACCTGGCCGACCTCGTCGGCGAAGCGAGCGCCGCTGGGCTCTACACGAATCTGATTACATCGGGCGTGGGGCTGACGGGCTCAAGATTGCAGAGCCTTGCCGATCGCGGGCTCGATCACGTGCAGGTGTCAATTCAGGATGCCGAACAGGCATCGGCCGACCGGATCGCGGGATATGAGGGCGGCTTTGTTCGCAAGCAGGAGGTGGCGGCAGAGGCTGTTCGTCTCGGATTGCCGCTGACGGTCAATGTGGTGGTCCACCGGCTCAATATCGCGCGGATCTGGGACATGGTGGACATGGGCCTGCGCCTCGGCGCGAAGCGGATCGAGATTGCGCATGTGCAGTATTATGGCTGGGCTCTCAAGAATCGCGCGGCACTCATGCCGACGCGCGAACAGGTGGACCGCGCCATGGCGGCTGTCGCCAGTCTGCGGGTGGCATTGCGCGGGCAGATCGTCATCGACTCGGCGCTGCCGGATTATTATGCGCGCTATCCGAAGCCCTGCATGGGCGGCTGGGGCCGCCGCTCGCTGAATGTGACACCGTCCGGCAAGGTATTGCCGTGCCACGCGGCTGAGGTCATCCCAAGCCTGACATTCTGGACGGTGCGTGAGCGGTCGCTCGATGACATTTGGCGGAATTCGCCGGCTTTCAGGGCCTATCGCGGAACGGATTGGATGCAGCAGCCTTGCCGGTCCTGTCCGCGGCAGGAGGAGGATTTCGGCGGGTGCCGTTGTCAGGCTTTGCTGCTGACAGGCGACGCCGCTGCTACCGACCCGGTCTGCCAGCTTTCGCCGATGCATCACCTGGTTGCCGAGGCTTCCAGCGAAAGGCACGACGACTTCGTGTACCGGGACTGACGTGCCTGTCATCAAATATCAGGGGCAAAGCGGGGGGCAAAGCGAACGAATGTCGGCTGCTCGCCCTCCGCCCATGAACCAATCGGCTATTTCTCGGCGGCCCCGGAGCCGGTCGATGCGGGCTGATCCGCACGGGTCAGCCGCAACACTTCACCGTCCGAATGTTCTGTGATCAGTAACACCGATCCATCCGGCGCAATTTGCACGTCGCGAATGCGGCGGCCGACCGGTATCGACTCGTGCTCGGTCACCTTGTTGTCGGCGATCCTAATGCGCTCAAGGCTCTCGCTTGCAAGGCCGCCGATCAACATGTCGCCACGCCATTCCGGGAACATGTCGCCGCGATAAAAGGCAAGACCGGACGGGCCGACCGTTTCCTCGAAGACATGCACGGGCGCCTCCATGCCTTCCGCCTTGCTCCCCTTGCCGAGCGGTGCGCCAGAATAATCGACGCCGGACGTCTGCATCGGCCAGCCATAATTGCGACCTGCCTGGACCCGGTTCAGTTCATCGCCGCCCTTGGGGCCGTGGTCGGTCGCCCAGAGCTCTTTGGTTTCCGGGTGAAAGGCCAGCCCCTGCGGGTTGCGGTGGCCGATGGAATGTACCTTGGAATCGTGCTTCGGCTTGTCGACGAAGGGATTGTCGTCGGGAACGGTCCCGTCGTCGCGGACCCGGATCACCGAACCAGCATGATCCTCGCCATCCTGCGCGCGCGAGATGTTCCGCCGTTCTCCGACAGTGACATAGAGATTTTTCGTATCCGGATGAAAGGCAAAGCGCCCACCGAAATGCAGGCCGCTGGAATCGTGCTTGTTCATTGTGTAGACGACTTCGACATCGTCGAGCTTGATATCCTCGCCGTTCTCGACCAGCCGGCCGCGCGCCACTGCCGTGCCGGCGCCTTCATCGGACGGCTCCGAGAAGCTGACATATACCATCTGGTTTTCAGCAAAGTCGGGATGCAGGGCGACATGAAAGAGTCCGCCCTGACTGC
Source organism: Pseudomonadota bacterium (assembly GCA_023392205.1). Taxonomy (GTDB): domain Bacteria; phylum Pseudomonadota; class Alphaproteobacteria; order Rhizobiales; family Xanthobacteraceae; genus Pseudorhodoplanes. The sequence goes on along the minus strand of JAEVZN010000107.1, from coordinate 1,853 downwards.
GTCCGGTGGGGCCTTCGAACCGGAAAGTTTCGGGAACGCCAGCAACCTGCTGCGTCTCGCCGTCATCCATTGAGCCAAGTAGCAGCCTTCCAGAATTGCGCTCGGTGACCAGGAAGCGGCCGTCCGGCAGCAACGCGAGACCCCAGGGATGTTCGATCCCCTCGGCCACGCGATCCGATCTCACCGGATGCTTGTCGCTATTGATCGTCTGCTGCGCCAATGCGGGGGAGGCTGCGAGCCACAGGAGCGAGGCCCCGGCTGCAGTTCCTGTGAGGTAATAGGTCATGCGTCAAACTCCTGGTCGTGGCCACGGCATGAATTTGAACGCTGCGCACATGCCGAAGGTCCCCGCCCGGCCGCGGTCTCTTGTCACAGTGAGGCGTGGACACAGGGGAGCTTGACCTCACATCCTGCGGCCGTTGAGAGCGTCGCTCTCCACCAAATTATGGCGGCATCCGATTCACTGGCATCGCCTGATGCGGGTGGCTATCAGCGGGCGCGGACTATCATTTTGAACACGGTGTCACGCCCGATGATTGAATCGACGCATTTCATACGCGAAGTGCGACATCACCGGCCTGCCAACTCACGTGATGGCGGAGGTCATGGCCTGGCAGGACAAGACCATCGGCACCACTCGTCTGCGCGAGACCGCAGCCGACCATGACGCAGTTCAGAACCAGCAGCTCGGGCAAACTTCGGAACGAATTCTGCAAAACCGCCTGCAAATTTTACGAAGCGCGACGGCTAATTGTTGGAGCGGGTGAAGGGAATCGAACCCTCTTCAGGCGGCGAAAAAAGAGGCACCGGCAAAGTCGCCGATGCCTCTCAAAAGTTCCTAAAGTCGGATCGAGTTCAGAATTCTTCCCACTGATCCTGTTTGACAGCGGTTGCGAGCGCGGCTTGCATCTGACGTGCGGGGCCGCGTGCCGCTGCGGTGCGCTGCGGCGCCGGACGCTTGGCTGGGACGACCTTGCCCGGTGTTGCGGCCACGACCTGCTGCCTGTCCGCAGCGCGCCCGCCAATCTTGAACACCCCGATCCGCTCGTCCATGTGGCCGGCCTGCTGCTCGAGCGTCCGGGCTGTGGCGGCATTTTCTTCGACCATCGCCGAATTCTGCTGCGTCACCTGGTCCATCTGCGCGAGTGCCTTGTTGACCTGATCGATACCGGACGCCTGCTCGGTGCTGGCAACTGCGATATCGTTGACAATCTGCGCCACCGAACGGATCGACTCAACGATCTCTTTCAAGGAGTCGCCGGCGCGGTTGACCAAGGCAACGCCATCCTGGACCTGGGTCGAGGAGTTCACGATCAGATCCTTGATATCCTTGGCAGCCTGGGACGAACGCTGCGCCAGGCTGCGGACCTCGGAGGCGACCACCGCAAAGCCGCGTCCGGCTTCGCCCGCGCGCGCCGCTTCGACCGCGGCATTCAAGGCCAGAAGGTTGGTCTGGCGCGCAATCTCGTCGATGACCGAAATGATATCGGCGATCTTGCGGGATGACTCTTCGATCAGCGCCATCGCGGATACCGCCTGAGCGACCACTTCTCCGCCGCGATCGGCAACGCTCTGGGTATTGCGCGTGAGTTCGTTGGCTTGGTGCGCGTTCTCGGCGTTCTTCTTCACCGTGACGGAGATCTGCTCCATCGACGCTGAAGTCTCTTCGATGCTGGCCGCCTGCTCTTCGGTCCGTTGCGACAGGTCGGTCGTAGCGGTCGAGATCTCGGCCGCAGCATTCGAGACTTCGGTGGTGGTTTTCGCAATCCCGCCCATGATCTCCTGAAGCTGATCTAGCGCCTCGTTGAAGTCGTCCCGAATCTTGAGATATTCGGCCGACCAGCTGTCACTGA
>JAEVZN010000090.1 GCA_023392205.1 Pseudomonadota bacterium | reverse complement strand
TTAAAGCCATAGTTGAGGAGCTTGCGGGCTTCGTCGGCGCGCTCATTTGCGCTTTTCAGGCCATTCACAACCACGATCAGCCGAAGGTCGTTCTGGACCGCCGACCCGACCAGGCCATAACCCGCTTCCTTGGTGAAACCGGTCTTCAGTCCGTCCGCGCCCATATTCATGGCCAGCAGCGGATTGCGGTTCTGCTGACGGATCTTGTTCCAGGTGAAATCGCGCTCGCCATACCATTTGTAGAATTCGGGATATGTCGCGATGATGTGCCGCGACAGCCGCGCCAGTTCACGCACCGTGACCCGCTGATCCGGGTCGGGCAGACCGGTGGAATTGGTGAAGTGCGACTGCGTCAGGCCGAGTTCGCGCGCCCGTGCATTCATCATGCGCACGAAGCTTTCCTCGCTGCCGGCAATGCCTTCGGCGAGCGCGATGCAGGAATCGTTTCCCGACTGGATGATTGCGCCCTGCAGCAGATCGGAGACCTTGATCCGGCTGTGGATGGGCGCAAACATCGTCGATCCACCCGACGGTGCCCCGCCGCGACGCCAGGCGTCCTCGCTGACGACGAATTCATCGTCGAGCTTGATATTGCCTTCGCGGAGTTCGTTGAACACCGTTTCCGCCGTCATCAATTTGGCGAGGCTCGCCGGCGCGACCAGGGTGTCGGCGTCCTTTTCGAACAGGACCGTTCCGGTATCCGCGTCGATCAGGATGGCGTAAGGCGCCGCTGTCTGGAAGCCGTCGTCCTTGGTCTTGCCGCCTGCGATTCCGGCCGGCGCGGCGGCCGCCTGCCATGCAAAGGCCAGTACGGCGAATACGGCAAATGCCGGCAAGGTTCGGGAGATCGGCCACATCGGTTTCATCACCAGTCAAAGCGCCGCCCGCGGGGACCTGCCCGCGTTTCAAGCGACTTTTTCGCCTCGGAACCGGGAGCGGCGGCCTAATACAGGCCGCGACCGCTCATGAACCCGGCGCGCACATCATAGCGCGGGGCAGTTGCCGCAGGAACCGTATGGGCGGCGGATTCGGCAGGGTTGTGACGGTTTGACCGGCTGGAGGCCGTCACCGCGCTCAAGCCCGGCGTCGACGGCTCACCGAGATTGTAGGGGCGGCCGCTCGGAAGGGGAAAAGCACCGGATGACGGCGCAGCAGGCGCCGCCCCGAGAGCGAAGGACGAGCGGCCAGCCGCGGCCACCTGCACCGGTGCCGGCGCCGGCTGGCCGTGCCGCAAGGTCGCAAGCAGACGCGTATCGTCGGAGCCTTCCAGCGCCGCGCGCCCGACATATTCGACCCTGACCCGCGCCACGCCATTGTCCCGGAACCCGAGCAGGTTGGCGCTCTTGTGCGACAGGTCGATCACCCTGTTGCCGTGAAACGGACCGCGATCGTTCACCCGCACGATCAGCGAGCGCTTGTTGGCCAGATTGGTCACGCGAACATAGGACGGCAGCGGCAAGGTCGGATGCGCCGCAGAAATGGATTCCATATCGAAGACTTCGCCATTTGCCGTCAGCCGGCCATGGAAGTTCTCGCCATACCAGGACGCAAGGCCCTCGGCACGATAATCGGTATTCTCTTCGGGAACGAAAGTGCGACCGGCCACCACATAAGGCTTGCCGACGCGATAGACGCCCCCGCCGCGCGGTACACGGGCGCCTGCATCCACCACCCGTGGGCTCGCCGATACGCCGTATTTCGGATCGACCTTGCGGGCGAATTTGTCGGACGAGGCGCAGCCGGCCATCATCAGGCATGCGGCCATAACCGCCATGCCGCGTGTTGTACTCGCGGGCCATACTGAAAAGCCGCGTGTCGCGCTGGTTCCGCACCCCAGAACAGGCGCCATGAAGTCCCCGAAATCCGAAATACAGGGCGGATTGGCGGGCAATCCACCCTCCCCTTGAGATTCACCATAGCGTGACCGGGCGGCAACGCAAATGGGCTGACCGGAGAAATGGTTAACGGTGGTTTGACACCGTCGGCGCTCTCGCCCGCGTGAAGCAAATTGCGCGGCACATCACCGCGACACACTGGCCAGCAGCGTGGGCCAACAGCGTGCCGCAGCGCCTGTGCGATTCGATTGCGCTCCGAGATCGCTGAATTTCGCAAGATTGCGGAACGCACGGGCGCGCGATTAACTCGCTTTGCGCGATTCGACTCTCGTGCATGGGTGTGCGGTCACTGCGTGCGGACCTGAAATCGATAGAAGGCAGACAACGTCAATGTCCCTGAATGAAACGGCCCCTCTGCTCGACCGCGACGCGAATGCACTCGATACTGCGACACAGACGCTGACCGGGCATATCAACCGGATCATCGCAAAGCTTTGGCATCTGCAATCGGTTCTCGGCACATGGGGCTGCGTCAGCGTGGCTTTCGGCATTGTGCTGTCGTTCGGCGGCGCGGCGCTGGTCATTGCGCAAGGCATGTCCCCTGTGCTCGCGCTGATGGCCGGTTATTGCACGCTTGTCGCAAGCGTCGTTCTCGCCGCTGCCCTGCATATGGTGAAGCGCGCTGCGCCGGCCATGCCGCAGGCCGCGCCTACGGCACAGCCCAATTTTCCGGCCTGGAAGCTGGTCAGCGTGATGAATATCTCGGATGCCTCGCGGCTCTGGTGCGAGGTGGAGCCGGGCAGCGCGGCCACGCAGGAAAGCACGGCCTGGGCCTTCGCGATGCTGGACGCGGTGAAGACCGGCGCCTTGCCGATCCAGCTCAGGTCCGGCGCCATTGCCGAATCCGGGGACCGGGAGAAAAGCAATCCCACCTGGCATACGCGGATCAGCCGCAAGGCCTTGCAGGACTGGGCGCGCGCGCATGGACACGTGCCGCGCTTCCTGCAGGACTAGGTCGACACTGGCCGGTCCGTTGACGCCAGGCCGCAGGCGGGTTCAGGTATTGCCGCGCCTCCTCCTGCGCAGGAGACATACCGGGCCATGCAATGGGGTGAACTCGTCGGGCAGGCGGTCGGCGGCGGTCTCATGCAGCTCGGGCTTATCGTCTTGCTGGCAGGGATCGCGATCGGGTTTGCGATCGCATGGGTTTCGCGCCGTCGCTAAAGCGACCGAACGGAACCGCAACGCGGATGTTGTCGCGGGACCCGTCTTTCATGTTGCGAGCCCCATCGCCCCCGAAGACCCGTATTGTCTTTTCCGGGTTTGCCGCTAAGTCTCTGCCGCGACATGCTCCGGAAGGGTGGCCGAGTGGTTTAAGGCAGCGGTCTTGAAAACCGCCGTGGGTGCAAGCCCACCGTGGGTTCGAATCCCACCCCTTCCGCCAATGAATACAATAAATTATTGTAATCATTGCGGTTTTTCAAGAGCCCTTAGTCTGACCCCACATTTTGCCCGTCTTTTTTAGCGCAAACGGCCCGATTTTTCGCTCGTGTCCACGCAGCAGTCAGCCTGGATGTCGCAAGGCTGGCAGCTAGTCGAACATAGCCACGCAGTCGATCTGAACATCGACTCCAGCTCGATTTGGAACGCCTCCGATGCAGGTCAGCGTGACGTTTTCGCCGCAGAGAAACTCCCGCAGGATGTCGACAAGCTGCGGATAATCGGCGACGTCCCGTAGCGTCACGCGCATGTTGACAATGTTTTCCGCCGAGGCATCCGCTGCGCCCGGTACAGTCATTAGGTTGTCGAGCGACTGGCGCGTCTGCAAGCCGATGTCGCCATCAATAACATTACCGGCAACAGGATCGACCGCTCCCAGGCCGGACACAAACAGCATATTGCCGAACCGGATGGCTTGCGCGAGCGGCGACACACTCTGACCGGGAGTGGCACCGGACGTCGGGGCTGATGACGCAGCAATGATCTGCTTTGGCATAGCTCGTCTACAACTGCATCAGCGCAACATTCGCGCCTTCCGCAATTGCCCTCAGTCAAACATGGCGACGCAATCGATCTCAACATTCGTACCGGCCCTGTGCAGGGTTCCGCCGAAGCAGGTCCGCGTCACCTTCTCGCCGGCGAAAAATTCACGAAAGGTCTCGTTGAAGCGGGGGAAGTCGGCGACATCCCGCAGGATGACCCGCATGTTGACAATATTCTTGGCCGTCGCACCTGCGGCATCGAGCACGCTCATGAGGTTATCAAGCGTCTGGCGTGTCTGCACCACGATGTCGCCTGGCACGACCTCGCCGGTCGCCGGATCGAGTGACCCCTGCCCCGACACGAACAGCATATTGCCGAACCGGATGGCTTGCGCGAGGGGCGAAACCGAAGCGCCCGGCGTGAAGCCGGTGGTCGGCGCATTGGACGACGTGATGATCTGCTTGGGCATAAGGGCTCCGCGATAAGATTGTGTGCAGGTATGTGACTGAAGGGTCCGCGAACGGACATCAAGTTCGCGGCGTGATTTATGTGAGACGATGAACGTTTGACTGACGGCCCCTACACCTTCGCGTCCACCGCCGCGCGCAGGCCCGCCTTCTCGAGGCGAGGAAGTAATTCACGTCCAAAGCGATCGAGGCCGCCCTCGTAATCCAGCCAGGTCAACAGGAATCCGTCCACGCCGGCTTCCGAAAGATCCCCAAAGAGCCTGGCGATATGGTCCGCATCGCCAACAAGTGGATAACCGGCAAATCCGGCCTTCAGAGCATAGGCAAGTTTCGCTGCGGCCTCGGGCGGCATCGCCTTGGTGTCGATGGCGTTGTTGGCAATGATGTTCTGAACGGGTGCGTCGTCTCCCTGCGTGACGATGTAGTCATAAGCATACGCCTGCGCTTCCTCCATCGTATCCTTGAGGACAACGTAGGCGGACATCCATATCTGGATCTCCTTGCCGAATTTCGTGCGCGCGTCGTTGCGATACTCCTCAACCTGCTTCTTGATCGCCTGAGGATCGGGATTGTGCGCTGAGACAAAAGCGATGTCGCAATGTTTGGCCGCAAATTCGCGGCCGCGCGGAGACCGGCCCGCATTCAGCAATACCGGGCGCTCCTGCACGCCGTGCGGCTGGTTGAAAGCCGCCTTCAATTTGTAGTTCTTGCCGTCGTAATCGAAGCTCTTCTTGCCCTCCCAAAGGCGGTCGAAAATCTCCATCCATTCCTCGGCAAGATCGAAACGATCGCTGTGCTCCTTCAGTTCGACACCGAATAGCTGCATGTCTGGCGGATACCAGCCGAGTACGAGGTTCATACCGGCACGGCCGTTGGAAATCAGATCGACCGTGGCCTCCGCTTTGGCCGCAAAGACCGGATGTATGAGCGTAACATGCAATGTGCTGATGATGCCGATCCGCTCCGTCACCGCAGCGACGGCCCCCGCCCAGGCGAATGTCTCCATCAGATCGCCGCTATAATGATTGTCGCCGCCGAACGACTTCCAATGCGCTGCGGAAACAAAGGCTTCGAACCCAAGCTTTTCGGCCTTCTGCGCCAGCCGCACATTGGCGTCCCATGTGCATTTGAAGCGGTCCGGATGAAACGTGAAGGCTGCGCCATTTCCGTTGATCCCGAATACGCCGAGCTTGATGCGGTTCTTCGAGTCGCGGATCGGGTTCGATTGTGGGGCTTTCCGGTCCATCTTATCTGTCCATTACCTGGTTAGCGTTTACCCTGGAGTTTCTTTTACGAGTTCACGTACTGGCTTAGTTCACGGCCCAGATTTCCGTGCCCTTGATGGCCTCGGTCCGGACAATCTCGGTGACATGATCGCGCAATGCAATGAAGCGCGACTCACTCCGCATCTCATATTTTCGCGGCCTTGGAAGATCGACGTCGATGACTTCACATATACGCCCCGGATGTGCGGTCATGACCACTGTCTTGTCTGCAAGGTAGATCGCCTCGTCGATATCGTGCGTGACGAGCACAACGGTCTTGCGCTGCTCCTCCCATATCTCGAGTAGGAAGTCCTGCATGATGGAGCGGGTGAGAGAATCGAGGGCACCGAACGGCTCATCCATGAGCAGGGTCGAGGGATTGATGGCAAGGACGCTCGCAATGGCTGCGCGCTGTCGCATCCCGCCCGACAATTCGGATGAACGACGATTCCGGAACTGCGACAATCCGGTTCGTTTCAGCATGCGCTCGACGACCTGCTTGCGGTCTGCCTTGCCCTGGTTCGCACGCAATGTCAGGCCGAATGCGATATTGTCCTCGACGGAAAGCCAGGGAAACAGGGAGGTCTGCTGAAAGACCACACCGCGATCCGGCCCGGGTCCCTTGATGAATTGACCATCGACCAGCACCTCGCCGGCCGTCGGCGTCTCAAATCCGGCTATAAGATTCAACAGTGTCGACTTCCCACAGCCGCTTGCCCCGACCAGCGTGACGATCTGCTTCTCCTCGACGGTGAGATTCACGTCGTCGAGCGCGGTGACGAACGATTCTCCGCTTTCGAAGCGCTTGGTCACCGACGCGATGCTAATTCTCCCCACCGAACGTCTCCCTCTTGTTCCAGGCGAGAAAAAAGTCGCGGACTAGAACGACAAGCCGGTCGCTCAGAAATCCGAGCAATCCGATGCTTAGCATCGCCGCGATGACGACGTCGTTGCGGTAAAACAGATACGCATCATTGAGCAGGTAACCGAGACCGCTCCTGACCGCGAGTATTTCAGCGACAACCACAAGCACCCAGGCGATCCCCATCGACAAACGGACACCAGTGAATATCGACGGCAGCGCCGCCGGCAGGATGACCCGAGACAGCAATTCCCGCTCGTTGGCGCCCATCATCCGCGCGGCTTTGTAGAGCGTGATGTTGATCTGGCGAACGCCATGTGTGGAGTTGATAGCGGCCGGAAAGAACGCACCCAGCCCAATCAGGAATACAGCCGGCGCGTTTCCGATACCGAAAAATACCAGCGACAGGGGCACCCAGGCCGTGACCGGTATATTGCGCAAGACCTGGAGGGTCGGATCCAGCACGCGTTCCATCACACGTGACAACCCGATCACAAGGCCAAAGAA
>JAEVZN010000069.1 GCA_023392205.1 Pseudomonadota bacterium | reverse complement strand
GCCTGACTCTGCCGGCTTCGCGGCGATTCGTTCGCGCGAGCGCCGCGTATCGCTGCATTAACGCTCACGGCGCCGATTGTCCGCCATCCCCGGATCGACAAAGACCAAGACCGAGCAGGGCTTCAAGTCAGGCGCCGACGGTCGTCTCGCCCACTCCGGCGCTCAACCAGCGGTGAGAAGGCCGGCCCGCCTGACCTCGATTTTGCCCCCTGAAAATATGTGGAAATTACAATCGCTTAACTTCAGATTTGGAGGGCGGGGACGGTCCGTATAGGTTGTGTGTGGTTTTGGGGGATTTTGCCTTTCGATGAATATGCACGACGTCAGCGTGCGGCCGGAGCAGCGGGTCGCTTTGCGGCCGGCGATGCGGGTATTGCGGCGGCCTGCGGGAGCGCTCGTGACCCTGCACCGGTCGGTGCGCGACCGGTTCGGTTGGCTCGGCTACAGCTTCCTGGTCGCCGTGATCGTGCCGGCCATCGTGACCTTCCTTTATCTTTTTCTGTTCGCGTCGGACGAGTATGTCTCGGAGGCGCGTTTTGCGGTCCGCTCGGCGAGCGAGAACAGGCCGTCCGCCATTTCGGATGCGCTGAACATGCTGTCCAGCGTGACGGGCGTGCGCTCGACCTCGCAGGATGCCTTCATCGTCGCGGATTATATCCGCAGTCGCACCGTCATCGAGGATCTGGGCGGCAAGGCCACAATGACCAGCCTTTATTCCAAGCCGTCGATCGACTGGTATTCGCGCCTTCCGGCGGACGAGACCTTCGAGGAGATGTGGGATTACTGGCGCCAGAAGGTCCGCGTCGTCATCGACACCCAGTCCAATGTCCTGACGCTGCATGTTCGCGCCTTCGCGCGGGACGATGCGAAATCGCTCGCGGAAAGGATCCTTCAGAACAGCGAAAACCTGGTCAATGAGATTTCCGAGCGGAGCCGGCGCGATGCGTTGTCGCGCGCGGAGGAGGAGGTGCAGCTCTCGCTGCAGCGGCTGGCCGATATCCGGCAATCCATGCTGGCTTTCCGGACGCGGGCCAGCATGATCGATCCCGTCAGTTCCGCAGCTTCGATCGGCGAGACGATGGCGCTGCTGACGCGCGAGAAGATCATTCTGGAGAACAACCGTTCGAGCCTGCGCGGATCGCTGGACGAGAATTCGCCGGTGATCCGATTCATGTCCACCCAGATCGATTCCATCGACAAACAGATCGATCTTCTCAAGGCGCAACTGACAGGAGACGCAAACAGCACCGCCACGATTTCCGGCCAGATAGCCAGTTTCGAGGATCTTCAACTGCAAAGCCAGTTTGCCGAGAAGCTGTTCGAAATCGCCAAATCGAGTTTCGAACGCGCGCGCGCGGAGCAGGACAAGCAGCAGCTTTATCTGGTCACAGTCGTGCGGCCGACCCAGCCGGAGGAGGCGACCTATCCGCGTCCCTTCACGGGGACGGCTTTGATCATGGCGGTCTGTGCAGTCATCTGGAGCATGGTGGCGCTGGTCATCGCCTCCATCGGCGATCATATCGGGTAGTGGCAATGCTGTTTGACATGCGCAGGCACGGCAACACGATCAGCGGCTGGGTGGCGCCGGACAATCCCGGCCTCGTCTCGAAGGTCAGGATCGTGCGGCCGGACGGCTCCACCGCCGAACTTGCGACAAACCGAGCACGGCCGGATGTGGTCGAGCACGGCCTGCATCACAACGGGCAGGTCGGTTTTGCCATCGATGCGAGCCTGTTCCCTGATCTTGCGAGCATTCTCGACACGCTGGAAGTCCGGGAGTTCTATTCAGGCGTGCTGCTCTACCGGGGCTATCGCGACAACGTCCATATCCCGATGAAGGTGTTCCGGTTCGATCTGCAGGCGATGCCCTATGCGCATATCGAGGCGATCTGGGACCGCAACTTCGCGCTCTACTACAATGGCGTGGAGCGCTACAATTTCGATACCCTGTTCGGCATCCTCAACAATCCCGCCGCGACCTCGGTCGCGCTTGCCGGACGGCTCAATCTTTCCCGCTACGAGCATTTCTTCCGCGAACGCGACTACAAGCTGGTCACGCTGCTGCGGCATCCGCTGGAGGAACTGGCCGAGCGTCTGCTGTTTGTCCGCTATGCGCTTGCGCCGCAATCGGCCTCGACATTCGAGGGGCATCTCACCGGGCTGAAATGTCTGGAGCCGGTCGCGCGCGAGATCAACCTCGATACTCTGAACGGCCTGCCGGAGCTGTTCCGCAATCTGACGGACGAGCAAAAGGCCGTTCTCGAAAACCCGATGCTTCGCACGATCGCCTGCGAGCCCGACGAGCGCCCGCGCCGGCATCATATCGAACTGGCTTTGTCGAAGCTGTCTTCGTTCGATCTTGTCGGCGTGCGGTCGCAATATGCCCGCTTCGTCACGATGCTGGACGCCATTCTGGAGCGCCCGCTCTTCGCCGGGACGACGCCTGCGGATATCTCGCTGCTCGGGCCGCTCGCGCGCGCGCTCGGCACGATCAAGCCGGTCCGCGCGCTGCTGGCGCTGGATATCCAGCTCTACGAGCTGGCCGAGCGGGCCGTGCAGGACGCCATCGGTCTCGGCGTGCCGCATCGGCACGAACAGACCGCAAACTGAGGGAGGTTGCCATTTACGCGGACGCATTGTCAGGGCAGGCGCGGGTGATCGGTGCGCTGATGCTGCGCGACATGCGCACGCGTTTCGGGCGCAGCCTGTTCGGCTATGTCTTCATCGTGATGTGGCCGCTGGCGCATCTGCTGATCCTGATGACGGTGTATCTTCTCGTGCGCCGTATCACGCCGGTGGGCACGAGCGCCGCCGTGTTTCTGGCGACCGGGATTCTGCCCTACATCCTGTGCCTTTATCCGTCGCGAATGATCATGATGAGCCTGGCTCAGAATGCGCCGCTTTTGTATTTCCCCATCGTCAAATCCTTCGACGTGATCGTCGCCCGCGGGCTGATGGAAATCATCACCGCGTTCTGGGTCACGACGATCTTTTGCATCATCCTGTTCCTGTTCGGCGTGGACATCTTCCCGACCCACCCCGAACAGGCGCTGCTTGCCATTTTCGCGACGATCTATCTGGCCTTCTCGCTGGGGTTTCTCGGTGCCGTCATCTTCAAGGTGTTCAAGCCCTGGATGGTGGTGCAGATCATTTTTCTGATCGTCATGTATCTCACCTGCGGCGCTCTGTTCGTGCCCAGCGCGCTTTCCGAATCGGCGCAGAATATTCTCTGGTTCAATCCGCTGCTGCATTGCGTCGAATGGCTGCGCTCGGCCTATTACGACGCCTACGGATACGGCCTGCTCAGCAAGCCCTATCTGCTGGGATATTCGACCGTCGTGCTGGCCACCGGATTGCTGCTCGAACGCTCGATCCGCGGCATCATCCTGCAAACGAACTGACGCCCATGATCCGATGTGACAACCTCTATAAATATTACCGGATCGAGCGGCTGAAAAAGGTCGTGCTCAACAATGTGAGCTTCAATTTTCAGGCCGGGCGCAGCTATGGCATTCTCGGGATCAACGGGGCGGGCAAGTCGACCCTGATGCGGATTCTCGCCGGCACCGAATTGCCAAATTCCGGCCGCATCCAGCGCTCCGTCCGCGTCTCATGGCCGATGGGCTTTGCCGGCGGTCTGCATCGCGAGATGACCGGCCGCGACAACGTCAAGTTCGTCGCCCGCGCCTATGGCGAGAATGTCGGCGAGGTGGTGGATTTCGTCGAGGATTTTGCGGAGATCGGCCCGTATATGGATGCGCCGGTCAAGACCTATTCCTCCGGCATGGTGCAACGCGTGGCGTTCGGATTGTCGATGGCCATCAGCTTCGAATGCTACCTGATCGATGAGGTCATGGCCGTCGGCGATGCGAGGTTTCAGGCCCGCTGCAAGGCCGAGTTCACCAAACGCAAGAAGTTCTCGGACCTGATCATGGTTTCGCATTCGATGGGTGCGATCAAGTCCTATTGCCAGCACGGGATTGTGCTGGCCCATGGCCAGTTGCATTCCTTCGAGAATGTGGACGAGGCGATCGAAACCTACCGCAAGCTCAATATGTGAACGACGTGGCACGCGAGCGGCAAATTGAACTCAAAGCCAACAAGCCTGGCCCGGCGCCTGTGCTGCAGGACCAGGCATCCAGGGCGCAGGCGTCTCAAGCGCAAGTCTCGACCCCGCTCGAACAGGCGGAACTGATCTCGAAATCGCTCAAGAGCGTCTCGCGCGGGCTGCGCCGTCCGACCATGCAATGGACCGTGGTGCTGGACAAGCCGGTGGAGCGGCTCAAGTCCTCCTTCGGTGCGTGGGTGATCCTGAGCTTTGTCCTGTTTGTGATCCTTCCGGCCATTGTCTCCGGATTGTATCTGGCGCTGTTCGCTTCCGATCAATACGCCTCCGAGACGCGGTTTGCCGTCCGTGGCGGGGAGCGCGGGCCGATGGATATGAGTGCGGCGCTGACTGGCGCGGCGTCCGGTATGCGGATTCAGGATTCCCATATCGTGGCCGATTATGTGCGCGGCCGCGGCATGGTCGAGGAGCTGGAAGCGAACCTGAAACTTCGCACCATGTTTTCCGGACCGGGGGTCGACTTCGTGTTCGGCTTCAATCCGGAGAAATCCATCGAGAAGCTGGTCAAATACTGGTGGTGGCAGACCGATGTCAGCGTCGACACCATGTCGGGGATCATCACGGTCATCGTGAAGGCGTTTCGCCCGGAGGATGCACTCGCCATATCGCAGGCGATCATCGTCGCGAGCGAGAGGCTGGTGAACGAATTGTCGGAACGCTCGCGTACGGATGCGCTGAAGCAGGCGCAATCCGAGTTGTCGCTGGCCGAGCGGCAGATGCAGGCCAAGCTGCGCGACATGCGGGAATTGCGGGATCGCGAGGGCATCCTCGATGCCTCCAAGGAATCCGACGCAATGACCAGGCTGATCGGTGAAATGCGGCTCGAACTTGCGCGACTGGAAAGCGAGTATGCCACCACCCGCCGCAACGTGGTCGAGGATACCCCGCAGGTCAGGGTTCTCGAAGCGCGCATCCGTTCCACGCGCGACCAGATCCGCCTGATGGAAGCGCGGGTCACGAACGCGCCCAATCCGGCGGGCGCGCAGGGCGCGAACCGGGTGCTGGCCGACAGCATGAGCGGGTTCGAGCGGCTGAAGCTGGAACAGGAACTGGCGCAGAAACACTATGTCGAAGCAGCGGCCAATCTCGAACGGGCGCGCATCGACCTTGCGACACAGCAGGTTTATCTGGCGACGTTTCTTCATCCCGTACTGGCGCAGGAGGCGCTCTACCCGAAGCGTTTGTGGATTTTCTCCGCCATCCTTGCCATCTGCCTTGTGCTCTGGGGTGCGGGGATCGGCATTGCCGTTCTTGTGCGCAATCATGCGGCCTGACCGGTCCCCCGGGACGCCGCTCCGATGACGTTTGGCAGCAAGGCGCGCGGGCTGTTGCGGCGGATCGCGCCTCGCAAGCCCGGAATGGCGCCGCGCGACACCTGGCTCAACACGCTCATCGCAAATGTGCAGGGCGTGCATCCGCGTTCGCGGCTGGATGGCTACGATCTTTGGCTTGCAGATTGTGAGGCGCGCGATGCCTCGAACGAGGCCGGGCTTCGGAGGCGCCTTGCAGACCTTGCGGACCCGCCATCGATCTCGGTCGTCATGCCGGTTTACAATGTCAGCGACCGATGGCTGCGCGACGCGATTGCCAGTGTGCAGGCACAGGTCTATCCGCATTGGGAATTATGCATTGCAGATGACGGATCGTCCCATCCCCACATCGCCCGACGGCTGAAGCAGGCGGCCGCAGCGGACTCGCG
>JAEVZN010000166.1 GCA_023392205.1 Pseudomonadota bacterium | reverse complement strand
CTGACGCATACCGCCGGAGAAGGTGCTGGGCGCGTCGTCGATACGCCCCTGATCGATCTCGACCCGTTGCAGCCATTCAGAAGCAGTGTTTCGGATGCGGCCGTAATGCCTCTGCCCCACCGCCATCAGGCGCTCGCCGACATTGGCCCCGGCGGACATTTCCATGCGCAGGCCCTGCGCGGAATCCTGATGCACAAAACCCCAGTCTGTCCTGTACAGGAAACGCCGTTGCGCCTCGCCGATGCCGGCCAGATCGCGCATCACGCCATCGCGCATGCGATAGTGAACGGCGCCGCCGCTGGGCTCCATCTGTCCGGACAGCAATTTCAGCAGCGTCGACTTGCCCGATCCCGATTCCCCGACGATCGCAAGCACCTCGCCCTCGAAGACGTCGAGCGATACGTCGCGGCATCCGAGCTGGCGGCCGTACCATTTCGACAGGCCATCGGCGACCAGCAGCGGTTCTTCAGTCCCGGTCATGCAACTGATCCTGATCCTGCCATGGTACGACGACCGGATTGCCCGCGCGCTGCTGCTCGCAATAATCGGTATCCGAGCACACGAACAACCGTGTGCCGCGATCGTCGGTAATAATCTCGTCCAGGAATGTGTGGTCTGCACCGCAAAGCGCGCAGACTTCCGGTGTGCGGGTGGCCTCGAAGGGGTGATCTTCAAAGTCGAGTGACACCACCTGTGTATAGGGAGGGATCGCGTAAATTCTCTTCTCCCGGCCCGCGCCGAACAATTGCAGCGCGGGGCAATCGTCCATCTTCGGATTGTCGAATTTCGGCGTCGGCGACGGATCGGTCACATAACGTCCATTGACCGCCACCGGATAGGCATAGGTCGTGGCGATATGGCCATATCGGGCGATATCCTCATACAGCTTCACATGCATCAAACCGTAATCGGCATGGGCGTGCATTCGGCGCGTTTCGGTTTCGCGCGGTTCCAGAAAGCGGAGCGGCTCAGGGATCGGTACCTGATAGACAAGCACCTGATCCTCCGACAGCGGCGCTTCCGGGATACGATGCCGTGTCTGGATGATCGTGGCATCCTGTGTCGCGGTTGTCGTCGCAATGCCCGCAGTCTTGCGGAAGAAATCACGGATCGACACGGCGTTGGTCGTGTCGTCCGATCCCTGATCGATGACCTTCAGAATATCGTCCGGCCCGAGAATGGCGGCGGTGACCTGCACACCGCCCGTGCCCCATCCATAGGGCATCGGCATTTCCCGCCCCGCAAACGGCACCTGGTATCCCGGAATGGCAATCGCCTTCAGGATCGCGCGGCGGATCATCCGTTTGTTTTGCTCGTCCAGATAGGCAAAGTTGTAGGCTGGCGTGGTCATTCGGCGGCCTCGCGCGCAACCTGTTCGTCGTCCGAACCTGCCTCGAATTCCTGTCGCAGCCGCCGCACAAGTCCGAGTTCGGCCTGGAAGTCGACATAATGCGGCAGCTTGAGATGCTCGACGAAGCCGGTGGCCTGAACATTGTCGGAATGTGACAGCACGAATTCCTCGTCCTGGGCCGGCGCCATGATCTGCTCACCCAGTTCGCGCGCGCGCAGCGACCGGTCCACCAGCGCCATCGACATTGCCTTGCGCTCGCTGTGCCCGAATGCGAAGCCGTAACCGCGTGTGAAACGCGGCGCTTCCGTCGCAGATCCCTTGAACTGATTGATCATCTGGCACTCGGTCAGGGAAATCGTGCCAAGCGGAATTGCGAAGCCCGCATCTTCCGCAAAGAATTCGACCTCCACGTCGCCGTGACGGATTTCGCCCGCAAAGGGATGCGTGCGGCCATAGCCGCGCTGGGTCGAATATCCAAGCGCCAGCAAAAAGCCCTCATCCCCGCGCGCAAGATTTTGCAGCCGCAATTCGCGGGATGCCGGAAATTCCAGCGGCTCGCGGGTCAGATCCTCGACCGCATGACCGGACCGCTCCTGTGGCGACCGCTCGATCAGATCGTCGACGGAGAGCATGTCGGTCACGCGCGCCATCGGAGCGGCCGACGCGGCCGCTTCGGCAGGCGCCTCGACCGGCGCTGCGTCCGCAAGCGTCGGGTCGAGCAGGCGATGTGTGTAGTCGAACGTGGCGCCCAGCACCTGCCCGCCGGGAATGTCCTTGAAGGTGGAGGAAATGCGCCGCCGTATGCGCATCTTGCCCGTATCGACCGGCTCGGACGCGCCGAAACGCGGCAAGGTGGTGCGATAGGCCCGCAGCAGGAAAATCGCCTCGATGAGATCGCCACAGGCCTGCTTGATCGCCAGCGCCGCCAGCTCCCTGTCATACAGCGAACCCTCGCACATCACCCGATCGACCGCGCGGCCAAGTTGTGCGGAGATTTGCGGCAATGTCAGATCCGCATCGGCGTCGTCACCGCGACGCTCATGCGCGAGCAGACGATGGGCGTTGGCGATCGCTTTCTCTCCGCCCTTCACGGCCACATACATGACTAGCCTCGCTTCGTGACGATGGTTGTGCGCGGAAGGCCCGCCACGCCTTCATCGGACACTAGGAGGCAATCGATGCCTTGCGGAAACAGAGCGCGATTTGCGGCGGCCTGATCCGCAAAATCGACGGGTAGCGGCGTGGCACGGAGGATCTGCTCGCCCTTTATGCCCGGACCGCTGAGTGTCAGGGCGGCCCCTTGCGCGAAATTCTCGACCTGCACGATGAGGGTCGCGGAGCGGTCCGGATAGTCCGGCAAGCCGATCGAGAACGCAGAGAAATCCGGCACCTCAAGAGCGTCCGACACGAGCGCGAAAGACGCCTCCGCCGGATCGTCGACGATCGTTGCGCCGGTGTGAAAGCGCAGCCAGCTTCGCACTGCGTCGGATGCAGCCAGCGGCGGATCGAGCCAAAGCGGCGTTTCGTAATCCGCAAGAGCCAGCGCAATCGCCGCCAGGCCCGCAGGCAGAGGCTGCGGCGGCACGATCGCGCAATGCAGGGGCTGCACGATCCCCGGCCGCGCCATTGCTTGCATGATGATCCGGAACACCGATTGCGATTGCAGGACCGGATCGGAAAAGGCCGGGGCGAGCATGCTTCTCACGACGGATCCTCCCCACGCACCATCGTGAAGAAATCGACCCGCGTTGCGGCTGTGCGCCGGGCCGCGAGATCGCGTTCCCGTCCGATGCGCTGGCGTATCGGCGCCAGCACATGACGTTCCACGGCCGCGCGATACGCCGGGACTTGCCAGAGCGCATCGCACAAAGCTGCGAGGCGTGACTTCTTCCGGTCGCGACCGAGCGCATAGGACAGCCCGATCTCTCCCGACGACAACTGCACCGCGCAGCGCGTGACCGTTGCTTCTCCGACATTGAACCGCGCGCCATCTCCGCCCACGCGGCCGCGCAGCATGACAAGTCCGGTTTCCGGCGCGCGCAGATCGATCGAAGTTCCGACATCGCCGATGATCGCAAGACCGTGTTCGACCTCCTGCAGTTTAGCGACTGCAAGCAAAGCCATCGCGGCCTGCCGCGCAGCCTGTTCTGAATTCGACGTTTCGGTTACGGCGTTATCGTGAATTTGGTGCATGACAAAGTTGTCTAATGTGCTAGACAACTTTCTAGGCATTGCCGATGACGCTTTCATGACAACATGTGCCGGCCGGTGAAAAAACATCATGGCTCAAGCAAGCGACATACGATTGGGTTCGGCTTCAGCGGGTGGAGTGACGCTGTGGCGGCAGATCGCCGACGATATCGAACAGGCCATCATTCGCGGCGATTTCGCAGGCGGAGAGAAGCTGCCGGGCGAACTGGAAATCGCGGAGCGCTTCGGCGTCAATCGTCATACCGTGCGGCGCGCCCTCGCCGAACTCTATGAACGCGGACTGGTGCGCGCGGAGCGGGGCAGCGGCACGTTTGTCGAGACCGCTCGCATCGCCTATCCGATCCGCGAGCGGACCCGCTTTTCCGAGATCATCGGCGCGTCGGGACGGCAGGCCGGCGGACGTCTGTTATCGAGCACGAAGGAGCCTGCGCCTCGCGATGTCGCGCTGCGGCTCGATCTCGCGCCGGGCACGACCGTCATCAGGCTCGACATTCTGCGCAGTGCCAATCGCGTGCCGATCTCGCTTGGCAGCAGTTGGCTACCGGCAGAACTCGCGCCCGATGCCGCACGCGTTTACCGTCTTGTGCGATCGGTCAGCCGCCTGCTGTCGCATATCGGATTTCCGGATTACAAACGGAAGGAAACGCGGCTCTCCGCCGCGATGGCGGATTCTCTCCATGCCGCAAAGCTGCGGCTCAATCCCGGACGTCCGCTGATCGTGGTCGACAGCGTCGATGTCGCCGCGGACGGCCGGCCCATTCTGACAAGTCACGCGCGCTTTGCAGCTGACAGAGTCGAGCTCGTCGTCGAGAACTAGCGCGTTTTCAAGCGAAGTGGATATCGGTTCGCGTCAAGAAAACGCGTCAAGCAAGTTGCGGAAGCGCGGCTTTGATCCCGTCAAAGCCGGCGCTCCGCGCGCAGCCACACCCGATTTCGTTCCCTGCGCGCGACGCTTTCGCGAAATGACCCGACGGTTGCCGCATCGCCGCCTCATTCGGCGGTCAAAGGCCGCTCATCCTCAAAAAACAAAAGGGTGGTTGGATGCAGGTGAAAACCTATGCATGGGCGTTTGCGATTTGTGTAGCGTGTGCGGGCTCGGCGTCAGCTGAGTCCGGGATTGCCTCGGTTTACGGAAGCGGGGACGGCTACGCCTGGAAGAAGACCGCAAGTGGTGAGCGCATGAATCCGAATGCGCTGACAGCCGCACACCGGACATTGCCGTTCGGGACCAAGGTCCGGGTGACCAACAAGAAGAATGGGCGCAGCGTGACGGTCCGGATTTCGGACAGGGGGCCGTTCATTCGTGGCCGCGTCATCGACCTCTCCCCGGCGGCGGCGCGCGCCCTGGGCTTTGCGGGTCTCGCACCGGTGACTTTGTCACGCTGACATCGATGTCACGTTGAGTTCGATGTCACGCTGAATTCGATTTCATCGCGTTCGCCCGGTTGGACTGGGCGGACGCGATACATGCTCGCCGAGACATGCCTGCAAAGCGGAATGCGCAACGGGCACAATGCCCCCGGCAAGCAAAGAACCTTGCGCAGGGGCATTTTTGGCGGTCCCGGGAAGACTCGAACTTCCGACCTTCGGTTTAGGAAGTTGCTAGCAGAGCCGGACAAGACTGCTCACGAGCCCCGTTAGGGCATTTTTTCAGGGATGACATAGACAGAAGCGCCCCTAAGAGGACACGAGCGGTCCAATGCGGGGTAGCTAGCCAGTAGCTTGAGCTTGTAAACGTCCTAGTGCTTCTGTTCTAGGACCTCTCAGCATGCCGGTACGTAGCAGGACACGACTGACAAAGCGGATTGTCGATGAAATGCCACCGGGCCAAACGATCTGGGATTCCGAAGTCAGAGGATTCGGAGTGCGGCGTCAGCTCGTTGATCGGTCTTACGTCGTAAAATGTCGGGTCAACAGGCGGCAGATATTCATTACACTCGGAAAACACGGAGCTCCTCTGACCGTAGAGCAGGCACGCAAGAAAGCGTTGATCACGCTTGCAAAGCTGCTGAATGGCGATACTCCGTCGCCACAAGACGATCACGACCCTGATGAATTGTCCGTCAAAGGGTTCTGTGATCGCTACCTGTCTGATCATGCGGAGCAACATAAGAAGCCGAGGAGCATCAGCTCAGACCGAAGCTTGATCCGGAATCACATAATTCCATTGCTTGGCGACCTTCGCATTTCTGCGGTAACACGGCTACACATAGAAAGTCTCCGCAACGATGTTCTCGTAGGCAAGACGGCCCCGATCGATCCCAAAGCAAAGCAACTCAGTCAGAAGGGCGGGCAACCCGTTCGAGGTGGGCCGGGCGTGGCAAATCGATGCCTCACGTTACTCTCAAAAATGTTCAATCTTGCCGAGGATTGGGAGCTTCGACCGCAAAACAGCAACCCTGTTCGGCGCATCAAGCGCTATCGAGAACAGCGGCGTGAGCGGTTTCTTTCAAACGTAGAGATTAAGAAGGTTGGGCAAGCCATCAGTCAACTAGAACTCAAGGGGTCACTTTCCTTCAGCGCCGCATCACTTCTCCGCCTGTTGCTGCTTACTGGCGCACGGGTGGGAGAAATGACTACACTACAGTGGAGCTACGTATATCTCGATAAAGCCATTCTTGCCCTTCCGGATTCAAAAACCGGACGCAAGATCATCCGACTGTGTAAACCAGCCCTCTCAATTTTAGAAAGCATGCCTGCGATCAATGATTCGCCTTTCGTGTTTCCCGGACAATCGCCCGAGAGACACATTGTGAATATTCAAAAGCCGTGGAAGCGTGTTTGCAAGACGGCCGGGATAGGGAATGTCCGCATCCACGATATTCGACACACGTTCGCATCTGTTGCCGCAGGTCAGGGGACCTCCCTGCTCACTATTGGCGCATTACTCGGACACAACAGTCCCGCCACCACCTCTCGATATGCGCATCTGGGTAATGATCACGTAGCGTCAGCCAACGAGTCGATAGGAAACGAGCTCCACGAATTACTGGAAGCGCCGCAAGAGTTTATTTCCAGCTAACTAATTGTAATTACGTAAGTTTTCGACACTGGCTCAAAGAGCTAAGAATTATTTTTTGGTGTTTAAACCATTGATTATGCTGTATTTTCAAAAAACTAGGTCGCTTTCATTGTTCACGTTTTCCTGGGTGGCCCCGGCCAAGGCATTGATATACCGGATTTTTTTTTGCTTACATGCTCGGATGCTCCCCGTTCGTTAGTACGGGCGACCTCCGTTGACGATACGCAGCCAATCGACAATCTGTTGCGCAACGGCTGGAGAATGTCGTGAGTGAACCGATTGCATGTTTGACGGAGGATGAGGCGTCGAAGTTGCTCCGTGTATCGATGAAAACGCTGCAGCGGATGCGCCAACGGGGACTCGGCCCACGTTATATCAAACTCGGTCGAAGAGTCGTCTATTCTTACAGCGATCTTCGAATGTACCTTGACAATTCAACTTATACGTCAACGTCAGAATACGAGCGGGTCTCTTATGGAAAATCATGAACGGTATGAATTCCGTGACTACTTCGCAAGAATATCTATC
>JAEVZN010000613.1 GCA_023392205.1 Pseudomonadota bacterium | reverse complement strand
TAATAGCCCTGCGCATAGGAGGGGAATGCGCCGCCCGGCACCACGGCGATGGCGCCGAGCGCCCAGCCGGGAATGATCACCGCGTTCAGGTTGCGCGGGCCGAAATCGTCGACGATCTCCTCGACCGTGACGATCGACTTCTTCGCGGCCAGCACCGCTTCTTTCTGCACGCCGAGAATGCCTTCCAGCAGCACATTGCCCTGCTTGTCGGCGCGCAGCGCATGAATGACCGCGACATCCGGGCGATGCGCCGGAATGGTCGCCAGCTTTTCGCCGGTATAAGGGCACTCAATGAACTTGATGGCGGGATTCACCTTCGGCAGATCTGTGCCGATATAGCCGCGGAACATGGTAAAGGGCAGGCCGGCCGCGCCCGCCGCATAGGCATTGGCCATGGCCGCATGCGAATGCTCGACGATCTCGATCTTGTTCGGCCAGCCATTCTCCACCGCATCGCGCAGCCGGTGCAGCGAGCCGACGCCGGGATTGCCGCCCCAGGAGAAGATGATCTTGTCGGCGCAGCCCATGCCGATCATCTGATCGTAGATCAGATCGGGAGTCATGCGCAGAAGTGTCAGGTGCTTCTTGCCCTGACGGATGATTTCATGCCCCGCGGCATGCGGGATCAGATGGGTAAACCCTTCCATGGCGACGGTGTCGCCATCCTGAATGGTCGTTTTCACGGCCTCGGCCAGTGACATCACACGCGACATAGTGAACGATTCCTCGTGCGCGGCAGGCCGCGCAATCTTTCATTTTTCAATTTACGGAGCCGGTTTACGGGGGTCAAATGCCAGCGAATGCGCGCCAAGTCCAATATTTTTGGTTGCGTCACGTTCTGCCCTGTCGAATGGCCGCCCTCCGGAAAAGACATGAACCTGATTTCGCCCGAACCCATCCTGCGCATCCATGCCGAGCTGGCCGACATCCTGCAATTTGGGACAACGCCCATCGGCGAGCGCCGCGTCATCAATATTCTCGGCGGAACCGTAAGCGGAAAATTGACCGGCAAAATCCTGCCCGGCGGCGCCGACTGGCAATTCATCCGCGGCGACGGCGCGGCGCATGTGGAGGCGCGCTATACCATCCAGAGCGACACGGGCGCGCTCATTCTGGTGAGCAGTGAGGGTGTGCGGCACGGCCCGCCGGAGGTGCTGGCGCGGCTGCTGACCGGCGAGATTGTCGATCCGTCGCTCTATTATTTCCGCACCGCCATGCGCTTCGAGACCGGCGACAAGGATCTCGGCTGGCTCAACCGCATCATCGCCATCGCCCATGGCGCGCGCCAGAAGAATGCGGTCAAACTGGATGTCTATGAGGTGCTGTAGAGGCAGGATTTTCGCCAGGCGGGCACCATACCTCCAGGGATGGGGATTGACCCCGGGCCGCTTTTCGGGAATTTGTTGTCAAACACAACAATATCCCGGTCCGCCTCACTGACCGGACCCGAGGAAATACCAGCAAGGACGGCAGCCCATGTCCCGAACCCGGATGCAGATTGACGGCCTGCCGGCCTCGGTCACCGCCGAGCGCGATGGCGAGATCGGTTTCCTGAAGCTGTCGCGGCCGGAAAAGCGCAATGCGCTGAACGACACGCTGGTGCTCGGCATTGAGGCCTATTTCAACGGCCTGCCCGAGGATATCCGTGCGGTGGTGCTGTATGGCGAGGGCGATCACTTTTCGGCCGGTCTCGATCTGTCGGAGCTGACCGTGCGCAATACGGTCGAATCCATTCACCATTCGCGCAACTGGCACCGGGTTTTCGAGCAATTCGAGTTCGGCCGCGTGCCGGTGGTGGCCGTGCTGCACGGCGCGGTGGTGGGTGGCGGGCTCGAACTCGCCGCGGCCTGCCATGTGCGGGTGGCGGAGAAATCCGCCTATTACGCGCTGCCGGAAGGCGTGCGCGGCATCTATGTCGGCGGCGGCGGCTCGGTGCGCATCCCGCGCCTGATCGGCGCTTCGCGCATGATGGACATGATGCTGACCGGACGCACCTATGGCGCGGAGGAGGGGCTGTCGCTCGGGTTGTCGCATTATCTCGTTGAGAACGGCACCGGCCTCGAAAAGGGCATCGAGCTTGCGAAACGGGTGGCCGCCAATACCCGGATCACCAATTACGCCGTGATGCATGCTTTGCCACGAATTGCGGACGGCGACCGGCCGGGCGGGTATATGCTGGAATCGCTGATGGCCGCGATTGCGTCCGGCAGCGACGAGGCGCAATCGCGCCTGAAGGATTTTCTCGAAAAACGAGCGCCCAAGGCCCTGCACAAGGGCTGACAGGAGAGGCGCCGCGCAGGGTGGAGGTTAGCCAATGGCGCATGCGCCAAAGCCCCGTCATGATGGCCACTCCGCGCCGGTACGTCCGGTCCGGCTGGAAGCGCCGGATATCGAATTGGAGCGCCGCCCCGACGGCTGCATTCTGATCCGGTCGAAGCATCCGCTCGACGCCTATCCCGACCGCATCACCGACCGGCTGGTGCATTGGGCAAAGCAAACGCCGGATGCCGTGTTCATGGCGGCGCGCGACGACAAGGGCGAGTGGCGCAAGATCACCTATGCGCAGGCGCTCGACCATGCGCGCGCCATCGGCGCGGCGCTGCTGACCCGAAACCTGTCGGCGGAACGGCCGGTCGCGATCCTGTCCGGCAACGATCTCGAACACGCCATGCTGGCCTTGGGCTGCCTCTATGTGGGCATTCCCTATGCGCCGATCTCACCCGCCTATTCGCTCATCTCGCGCGATTACGGCAAGCTGCGCCACATCGTCGATCTGCTGACGCCCGGCATGGTGTTCGCCTGCGACGGCGTGCAATTCGCCGGCGCCATCGAGGCCATTGTCCCGCAGGATGTGGAACTGGTCTTCACCCGAAATCCGATGCCGGGCCGGCCGTCGATCTCCTTCGACGAACTTGCGAACACCAAGCCCGGCTCAGCGGCCGAGGCTGCGCATGACAAGGTCGGGCCGGACACGATCGCAAAATTCCTGTTCACCTCCGGCTCCACCGGCATGCCGAAGGCGGTCATCAACACGCAGCGCATGTGGTGCTCGAACCAGATCATGGTGCGCTCGGCCCTGCAATTCTTTCAGGACGAGCCGCCGGTGGTGCTGGACTGGGCGCCCTGGCATCACACCGCCGGCGGCAATCACGACGTCGGCCTCGTGCTCTATAACGGCGGCAGCTTCTATATCGATGAAGGCAAGCCCTTGCCCGGCGCCATCGAAGCCACCGTCCGCAACCTGAAGGACGTCGCGCCGACCTGGTATTTCAACGTGCCGAAGGGCTTCGAGGCGCTGCTGCCGTTCTTCCGCTCCGACGAACAACTTCGCCGCAACTTCTTCAGCCGCCTGAAAGTGCTCTGGTATGCGGGCGCGGCCATCGCCCAGCATGTCTATGACGAATACCAGGAGCTTGCCGTACAGACCTCCGGCGAGCGGGTGCTCTTTCTCACCGGCCTCGGCTCCACCGAAACCGCGCCCTTCGCAATGAGCCGGATGTGGGAGAGCCGCTACGGCGTCAATATGGGATTGCCCGCGCGCGGCACCGAACTGAAGCTCGTGCCCGTCGACGGCAAGCTCGAAGCGCGCTTCAAGGGGCCGCATATCACGCCGGGTTACTGGCGGCAGCCCGATCTCACCGCCAAGGCCTTCGACGAGGAGGGCTTCTACCGGATCGGCGATGCGCTGAAATTCGAGGACGAGAACAACCCGATCCAGGGCCTGATGTTCGACGGCCGCATCGCCGAGGATTTCAAGCTCGGCACCGGCACCTGGGTCAGCGTCGGTCCGTTGCGGGCGTCCTTCATCTCGCATTTCGCGCCCTATGTGCGCGATGTGGTGATCGGCGGCGCCGACCGCGATGATATCGCCGTGCTGGCGGTGCCCGATATCGATGCCCTTCGCGCGCTTTCACCCGACCTGCCGAAGGACGCTTCACCCGAGCAAGTGACCGCGCATCCTGCTGTGCGCGCTCTGTTCGCCGAACGGCTGGCATCGTTCGCGAAATCCTCCACCGGAAGTTCGAACCGTGTGATGCGGGCCATCCTTCTTTTCGAGCAATTGTCGCTCGATGCCGGGGAGGTCACCGACAAGGGCTCGATCAACCAGCGTGCGGTGCTCGCGCATCGGGCCGATCTGGTGGCGCAGCTTTACGCCGATCCGCCATCCGGCCGTGTCATCGCCATCGACAGGAAGGCTTGAAGTCCCATGTCCGACAAACCCGCAGGCATCGGCGCGACCTTTACGGACGCCTGGCTCCTCGATGGCGTGCGCACGCCCTTCGCCGATTATAACGGGCCGCTTGCCGCCATTTCTCCCACCGATCTCGGCATCAAGGTGGCGCGCGAAGTGTTCAAGCGCGCCGGTGTCGATGCCAAGGATACCGGCATTGTCATCACCGGCAATATGGCGCAGGCGAGTTTCGACGTGTTCTGCCTGCCGCGCCATGTCGGGCTTTATTCCGGCGTGCGGGTGGAAACGCCCGCGCATCATGTGCAGCGCGTCTGCGGCACCGGCCTCGAAGTGCTGTCGCAGGCCTCCGATGCAGTGTCGCTCGGCCGTGCGGACCTCGCACTCTGCGTCGGTACCGAAAGCATGAGCCGCAATCCGGTGGCGTCCTATACGAGCCGCAGCGGCTTCCGCCTCGGCCAGGTCGAGTTCAAGGATTTCCTCTGGGAAGCTCTGCTCGATCCCGCGCCGAATATCACCATGGGCCATACGGCGGAAAATCTGGCGCGCGAATACCAGATCTCCCGCACCGAAGTGGACGCATTCGCGGCGCGCTCCTTCGACCGCGCTTTGGCGGCGCAGAAGGATGGCTTCCTGGACGGCGAAATCGTTCCCGTCACCTCGGAGACCTTCGAATTTGAAGGCTACGAGCCGCGCGGCATCAAGCTGTCACGAAAGACCCCCGAGGTAAAATCAGACACGCATGTGCGTCCCTCGCCGGTGGACACCCTGTCGAAAATTCCGCCGGCCTTTGGCGGCGTGCAGACCGGCGGCAATTCCTCGGCGATTGTCGATGGTGCGGCGGCGGCTCTGGTCGTCAATTCCGATTACCTGAAGAAGAACGGCAAGACGCCGCTGGCGCGCATCGTTGCGTCCGCCGTCGTGGGGGTGCCGCCGGAAGTCATGGGCATCGGACCTGTGCCGGCGATCCAGTCGGTGCTGGCGCGTGCCGGGCTGAAGATGGCCGACATCGACCGCGTGGAGATCAACGAGGCCTTCGGCGCGCAGGTGATGGCCTGTGCGCGCGCACTCGGGCTCGACGAGGACAAGCTCAACGTCAATGGCGGCGCGATTGCCATCGGCCATCCGCTCGGCGCGACCGGCGTGCGTATTACCACCACACTGGCGCGCGAACTGAAGCGCAAGGGCCTGCGCTATGGCATTTCGTCGGCGTGTATCGGCGGCGGGCAGGGGATTGCACTGCTGATCGAGAATCCCGAGGCGGCGAAAACGGGGCACTAGAATTTTTGAATCTTTACCCTCCCCCTTGTGGGGAGGGTCGATCGCCTGAGCGACGCGAAGGCGATCGGGGTGGGGGTCAAATCGACAGTCACTTACGGACCCCCACCCCGCTCGCTTTGCTCGCGACCCTCCCCACAAGGGGGAGGGTAAGCAGAGAACACAGGACGCTGGTTCATGGACATTAACGGACAGGTCGCAGTTATCACCGGCGGCGCATCGGGGCTTGGCGCGGCAACAGCGGAAGCCTTTGCGGCCGCGGGCGCCAGGGTCGCGCTGCTCGACATCAATCTCGCGGCAGCCGAACAGCTTGCCAAGAAGATCGGCGGCATCGCGGTCGGTTGCGACGTGACCAGCGACCAGAGCGCCGCCGATGCGCTGGCCGAAGTGCAGAAGAAATATGGCGTCGGCCGCGTGCTGGTGAATTGCGCTGGTGTCGGTCCGCCCAAACGGATCGTCGGCCGCGACGGTCCGATGCCGCTTGCCGATTTCAGGAAGGTGATCGAGATCAATCTGATAGGCACCTTCAACATGATGCGGCTGTTCGCGGCGGCCCTCAGCAAGGCCGAGCCGCTGGAGGACGGCGAGCGCGGCGTGATCATCTCCACCGCATCGGTGGCGGCGTTCGAGGGGCAGATCGGCCAGGCCGCCTATGCATCATCAAAGGGCGGCGTTGCGGCGCTGACCATGCCGGCGTCGCGCGAATTCGCGCAATTCGGCATCCGGGTCATGACCATCGCGCCCGGCATCTTCCATACGCCGATGCTGGCGGCTCTGCCCGAGGAGGCACAGAAAAGCCTCGGCGCCTCGGTGCCGTTTCCGGCGCGGCTCGGGCGGCCGGAGGAATATGCCGATCTCGCCATGTTCATTGTGCGCAATGCCTATATGAACGGCGAGACCATCCGCATCGATGGCGCGTTGCGGATGGCGCCGAGATGACTTCCTTGATATCCACGGAGCGCAACACAAACTCCGCTCGTTCCCGCGAAGGCGGGAATCCAGTGTGCCTGGCTCTGGGTCCCCGCTTTCGCAGGGACGAGCGGACTTAGATCTGGATCACAGAGAATGCTCAGCAACACCCGCAGCGTCCGGATCGAATGGGGCGATTGCGACCCGGCCGGGATCATCTTCTATCCGCGCTATTTCGCGATGTTCGACCATTCGGTGACGATGCTGATCACGGCGGCGTCCGGCGTGAGCAAGGCCGAGCTTCTGAAGAAATTCGATTTCGACGGCTATCCGGTGGTGAGCACGCAGGGCAAGTTCATCATGCCCACGCGGTTCGGCGACGACGTGGTGATCCAGTCGACCTTCACCAGGGTGGGCCGGTCGAGCTTCGAGATCCGCCACCAGATTCGCAAGAACAACAAGGTGGCGGTCGAGGGGCTGGAGACGCGGGCCTGGGTGAAACGCGATCCCGACGACAAGACGAAGATCAAGGCGCATCCGCTGCCGGAAGAACTGGCGGCGCGCTTCCGCGGCGAGTTCTGAGCCGGCTGCGGTTGAAGGCGCCGCGGCCTATTGCGGTGCGGCGGCCGTGATCTTGCGCAGGATTTTCAGGAAATTGGCGCGGTCGCGCGGCCCGACAATCGCATCCAGTTCGCTCTCGTGCCGCTGCGCGCATTGATGCATCTCCTGCATCACCTTGCGGCCGGTGTCGGTCAGTCGCAATTCGTATAACCTGCGGTCGTTCTCGGTGCGCACGCGACTGACCCAGCCGCGCTTGACCATGTTGTCGAGAACCGGCGTCAGCGTCGACTTGTCGCTGCCGATGGCGCGGCTGAGCGCGGTCTGGCTGATACCGGGATTGCGGTCGATCAGCATCAGGGCCGCGAAGCGGCCGGGACTCAGGCCCACATCCTGTGCGTGCTGCGCGAAGGACTGGAAGGAGGCAATCTGCGCCATGCGCAGCTGAAAACCGAGCCAGTCCGAGATCGGACCGAAATCGATCTCGCCGTTGGCCGGTGGGCCGTTGGCTGTGCCCGTCTCGGCCTTCGGCCTTGTCGCTGTGCCCGCCCGTGCCAAGATCGTCCTCGCGCCGGAATTCAAAATAGTTTTAATGCCAACTATCGGGCTTTACAATGCCGTCCGCTTTCGGCTGAATAACGGCAAGTTCGGCTATCAAGCCGGCCACATG
>JAEVZN010000601.1 GCA_023392205.1 Pseudomonadota bacterium | reverse complement strand
CTCGCGGACGTGCTTTGGTACGTAGCAAAAACTTACAAACCGGAATTCATGGTCGACCTTGCCACGTTGACGGGTGCGATCATCGTCTCGCTGGGGCACGAATATGCCGGTCTGTTTTCGAACGATGACAAGCTTGCGGAGAGGCTTGACAAGGCGGGTAAGGCAACAGGCGAACGTGTATGGCGGATGCCGCTCGGGCCAGCATACGACAAGCAGATTGATTCCAAATTTGCAGACATGAAAAATACCGGCGGCCGTATGGGCGGTGCAATCACAGCTGCCCAGTTTCTGCAGCGTTTCGTCGACAAGACGCCATGGGCGCACCTGGATATTGCCGGGACCGGGATGGGCTCGCCGCAAAGCGACATCAATAAAAGTTGGGCATCCGGCTACGGTGTCCGGTTGCTCGACAGGCTGGTGGCTGACGCTTACGAAAAGTAGAATTGTTGCTCCCGCGCGCGCCGCGCAGTCGGGACGTTCTTATTTACAATGACAGAATTACGCTTTTATCATCTCACTGATCAGCGCATCGAACGCGTTCTGCCCCAGCTTCTGGAGGTCTCTCTCCGGCGAGGCTGGCGGGTGGTGGTGCAAACTTCGCTGGAAGAGCGCATC
Source organism: Pseudomonadota bacterium (assembly GCA_023392205.1). Classification (GTDB taxonomy): domain Bacteria; phylum Pseudomonadota; class Alphaproteobacteria; order Rhizobiales; family Xanthobacteraceae; genus Pseudorhodoplanes. The sequence goes on along the minus strand of JAEVZN010000601.1, from coordinate 6,500 downwards.
GAATATCTTGATACGCATCTTTGGACCTATCGCGACGACAGCTTCCTTCCGCACAGCACGATGAGGCAAGCGGATGCGACCGAGCAGCCGATTGTTTTGACTATCGACGAAAGTAATCCAAATCGCGCGAATGTCAGATTTCTGATTGACGACGCGGATATCCCTGAGGACGTAGAAAGCTACGAGCGTCTGGTGCTGATATTTGACGGGATGGACGACAATGCAGTCCAGCGCGCGCGTGCGCGATGGACTGAGGCAAAATCGCGCGGGTTCACAGCGAGCTATTGGCAGCCGGACGAGGGCGGCCGCTGGTCTCAAAAGGCTTGAATCGAAAATCTTTGCGCGGAATGCTGCCGAAATCCATGCGAATGCCGTTGGCGCGCGTCCCTTTGTTGGCGCAAATTATCGTCGGCACGTTGCCCAATGCCATGTTGCTGACTAAAAATGCCGTTGACTAAGCAGGTTCAGTTTGCCCAGCGGGCGAAGCGGGGGTGGCCTTGTCCGGATTTTCTTCGTGGCGCGTGATGTCGATCGGAATTTTCGGCTTCATGTTGGTCGCGTGCTCGACCCCCGAGCCCGTGCAGCCAACCGGGAAGCTGTCCGATGTATTTGCAACGCCGGATTGGGCTAAATTCTCTAACTCAAAACCCAATGTCCAGCGGGCGATCACGCCGGACGATCTTCTGACGGCTGACGGCCGTTGCAGCGGCGGTCCCGGACCGGAGGCGCCGGCCGTTACGGATGGTATGGCCGCGGCCACACCCGATATGTCCGGCCAACTCGATGGGGCGCAGATCCAGATGCAAGGTGGAGTAGCCCTCTCGATGACCGAATGCGAGGTGCTGCACCGAACCGGCTTTCCGGATCGCGTGGACATCGCGGCCGAAGGGACCGAGCGGATCGTCACAATGTCCGTGACTCAAGGGTCGTGGCCGGGCCTCTATCGGTTCCGTGCCGGGCGCCTCGTCTCGATCGAACGGATCGAAGTTCCTCCGCCCGTCCGTCCGGCCAGACAACCGCGTGGACGATCACAACGACCTTAGCTGGCGGCACGAGGCAACGAGGCAAGCTTGCTGGCGGATCTCAGTTGTCTGAGTTCTCGAGGGCTGCGCTTGCTTCAAGCCATTCCTCTTCCGTTTCTGCGAGCTTTGCTGCAGCGTCTGCGCGCTCTTTCGAAACTTGGCCGGCTTTGATTGGATCGGTCGCAAATAGTGTTGCCAGCTTGCTATCCAGCTTCTCGATCAGTTCGTTGAGTTTCCGAGTTTGCGTCTCGGCAGTCGCAATCCGCTTCTTGAGTGCTGCCACCTCCGCGCGCCGCTGCTGCGTTGCGCGGTGAGGGTCGACGCCAATACTGGCTGCCGGACCCTTCTGCAATGTTGGTTTGCGCTGGTCGCTTGCGTCACCGGACAGAATCAGCCGGCGATAATCGTCGAGGTCGCCATCGTAGCTGCTGACGGCGCCGTGGCGGACGATCCAGAGATGATTTACGCAGGCCTCGAGCAGGAAACGGTCATGGGATACCAGGATGACCGCGCCCGGATAGTCGTTGATGGCCTCGATTAAAGCCCCGCGGCTGTCGATGTCGAGGTGGTTGGTGGGCTCGTCCAGGATCACCAGATGCGGCCCCCCGAAGGTTGCCAACCCCAACATAAGTCTCGCTTTTTCGCCTCCGGACAAGGTCGATACCGGCGACTCGGCGCGGGCGCCGGAAAAGCCGATGGCGCCCGCCCGCGCGCGCACCCGGGCTTCCGGATCGTCCGGCATTAGCTTGCGGACATGCTCATAGACACTCTGTTCCTCGTGCAATTCATCGAGCTGATGTTGCGCGAAATAGGCTGTTCGCAGTTTCTCGGCGCGGATGATCGTACCGTCCATCGGCTCCAGCCGCCGCGCCAGCAATTTCACCAAAGTTGACTTGCCGTTGCCGTTGGCGCCGAGCAGGGCGATGCGGTCGTCGTCGTCGATCCGCAGCGACAGGTTGCGCAATACCGGTTTGCCCGGCTCGTAGCCGACCGACACCCGGTCGAGCGCGATGATCGGAGGGGAGAGTTGCCGCTCCGGCGCCGGAATGGAGATCGGGCGCACATCCTCCGATGTCTGGTCCGACACCGGTTCCAGCTTTGCCAGCAGCTTCAGCCGTGACTGCGCTTGCCGCGCTTTGGTAGCCTTGGCGCGGAAGCGGTCGACGAAGGACTGCAGGTGTTTGCGGCGGGCTTCCTGTTTCTTGGCGAATTTCGCGTCGAGCATCTGCCGCTCGCGGCGCTGGCGCTCGAAGGACGAGTAATTGCCGCGATAGAAGGTGAGCTTGGCATTCTCCAGGTGCAGGATCGAATCGACCGCGTTGTCGAGCAGATCGCGGTCGTGGCTGATGACGATGACCGTATGCGGATAGCGGGCCAGATGGTCCTCAAGCCATAGCGTACCTTCCAGATCGAGATAATTGGTCGGTTCGTCGAGCAGCAGCAGATCCGGTTGCGCGAAAAGCACCGCCGCGAGCGCCACGCGCATCCGCCAGCCGCCGGAAAATTCCGACACCGCGCGCGCCTGTTGAGGCTCCGGAAACCCAAGTCCGGCCAGGATCGCGGCGGCGCGTGCCGGCGCGGTATGCGCATCGATATCGACCAGCCGCATCTGGATCTCGGATATCCGGTCAGGATCGGTGGCGTGCTCGGCCTCCTGCATGAGCGCGTGGCGCTCGGTATCGGCGGCGAGAACCACTTCGAGCAGGCTGTCCGGTCCGGACGGCGCTTCCTGCAACAGACGGCCGATCCGCGCGCGGTTCTGCAGGCGTATTGTGCCGGTCTCCGCGCCGAGTTCGCCGGTCAGCACATTGAACAAGGTCGTCTTGCCGGTTCCGTTGCGTCCGACCAGCCCGACACGGGTGCCGGCCGGGATGCGGACCGAGGTCTGGTCGAGAAGGAGCCGGCCGGCCACGCGGACCGAAAGATCGTCGATTGTGAGCATGGGGGACGTTGTGGCGAAAACGGCGCTGCGGATCAACCGGGCAAGTTTTTGTGCGATGGAGCATCCGGTAGCAGCGTGCCATTCGCGTAGGTGACGCGCGGGCGCGGCGTTGCAACCGCTGGCTTGCGACATCGGTGCTGTCGAAAGCACCATTTCGATGTTGCTTGTTGCAAGGCTGCCAGTGACTCTTTTCACGAATCGCATGACATTGATTGCGGGGCGGCCTTTGGCTGCTCGTGTGGCGTTTCACTCAAACAGAAAGAGGACGCTATGGCTAAGAAGGCGACGAAAAAGAAAAAGGCAAAGGCGAAAAAGAAGAAGTAGCTTTTGCATCGGCCCGGGGAGGTATCTGCCCGGGCCGATCATCGGTGCCGGGGCCTTGGATGACGCGACGGGCATGACCGACGCATACCTTGTCTCGCAAAAAATCTCAGCCGCTGCGCGGCACTCCCGTCTCCGGCGCCAGGTAGCGCGGAACGAGACGCAGATAGACGATCATCCCGAACAATTCGACCAGCGACTGGACCACAATCACGATCGCGGCCGTCGCCCATTGCGGCGGCAAAGCGAGCGCCAGTGGCAACACGACAAACGAATTGCGCGTTCCGAGACTGAAAATCAGAGTGCGCGCGGCCTGCGGCGGCAGGCCGAACAGCCTTGCCGTGGCGGCGCCGGCCAGCGCCGCCAGCATCAGGAAGGCGATGAACAATCCGATGACGCGGCCCATCCACGGCAGTGCATCCGCAACCGCGTGAACCTGCGAACCGGCGATCAGGAAGACAACGATGGCGAGAAGCGGCACCGGAAGAGCGGCCAATTTCTCGACAGCCGCGGACCGATCCGCCTTGCGCTCGGCCCAACGCTCGATCAGCCAGGCCGCTGCGAGCGGCAGCACGATCAACCCCGCAATCACGGTGACGATACGATCGGCCGACAGCAGCGGCAGAAATGCATCTCCCATGAAGACCCACAGATAGATGGGCAATAGCGCGATCTGGATCAGGAGATTGACAGGCGTCGATGCAATGGCGAGCGGCGTATCGCTGTAGCCCAGATGCGCAAAGGTGATGAACCAGTCTGTGCAGGGCACCAGCAATACCAGCAAAACGCCGAGCCGGATGGCGGGATCGTCCGGGAGTAACAGCAAGAGGCCGGCGACAATGAGCGGCACGACAAGAAAATTGCCCGTGAGCATCGCGGCCATGAAGCGGCGGTCACGAAAGGCCTCCGTCACGCGGGTGAGCGGCACCTGCGTGAAGGTCACGAAAAGCAGCAATCCCAGCGCCGGCCATAACAGGGTGTCGAAGGTACCGGCCCAATGCGGCATGAGAATGCCGCTGAGAAGCCCGGCCGCAACGGCGGCGAGATAGACGAAGACCTGCTGCCGTTCGAGTTGAAGCCGCGTCACGAGGCGAAGGTTTGCAGTAGCGGGCCGGGGCAGGCAAGCGCTACCGTAAGACCTTTCGCTGCGCCGGGCTTCAGTTCTTCGGTGCTGCCGCCTTCACGATATCTTCCCAGGCCTTGATTTCCTCGCCCACGAACGCCGCAAACTTTTCTCCGCCGAGCGGGGAGGGATCGAGCCCGAGCTTTTGCAGTCGCGCGATCAGTTCAGGATCGGCCATGGCTGCATTCACTTCGGCTTCAATCCGGCTGCGGATGTCTTCCGGCGTGCCGCTGCTGACGAAAATGCCCATCCATGAGCGCAGATTGAAATCCTTGAAGCCGGCTTCCGCGATCGTGGGAAGGTCCGGCCGCGATGCCGGACGTTTTTCCGAAAAGGCGGCGAGCGCGATGGCCTGCTTGGCCTCGAGGAAGGGCGTTGCGGCGCCAAGCCCGGATGCGATCACCTGCACTTCGCCGCCGACCAGAGCCGCATAGGCCGGTGCCGCGCCCTTGTAGGGCACCGCGAGAATGTCGATTCCGGCGCTGCGCTTGAACCATTCCATCTTGAAGAAATGCGGGCTGCCCGGTCCGAGATGCCCGTAATTCAGCTTTCCCGGATTGGCCCGGGCATAGGCAACCAATTCCTGAACGTTGCGCGCAGGCACCGAGGGATGCACCATCAACGCGAACGGCAATTCGATTACGCGCGTGACCGGCGCAAGATCCTTGGCAACATCGACACGCTTCTGCTGCACCAGCGTTTCGTTGATGGCGATGGCGTTTGACAGGATTGCCATGGTGAGGCCATCGGGCTGCGAGCGCGCCAGCGTTTCGGTCGCGATCATTTCCGATGCGCCCGGCCGGTTGTCGACCACGACCGGCTTGCCGAGCTTCTCTTGCATTTTCTGTGCGACGAGGCGGGCAACAATGTCGGCGCTGCCGCCCGGCGCATAGGGGACAAGGAAGGTGATGTTTCCTTGCGGCCAGGACTGGGCCAAAGCCGCCTGCGATCCCGAGACGACAAGCGTTGCCGCAATGAAGAGCGCGCGAAGCATGGTTTCACATCCCCGTTGAGCTGGCCAAAAAAACGATACGGTATAGTATCGTTCTTTTCAACGGCTCTGAACAGGGCATCCCCAGCGGCCGAGTGCCGCCGGGGATTTCGTGACAGGTCGCCTACCAGTTCGGATTGCGGGTCTGCGACGTCAGCATCGCGCGGCCGGCGGTGATGGTCGCGATGACCTTCACGTCCTTGATGGTCTTGGCGCTGACCTCCTGCGGATCCTTGTCGAGGACCACGAAATCCGCGTATTTCCCGGCCTCGATGCTGCCGACACGGTCGTCGACGCGGAGTGTGCAGGCGGCGTCGATGGTGACCATGCGCATCGCGCGCTCGACATTGCGGACACGTTCGGCCGGCGCATGGGTCTTGCCGGTCAGTTCACCGATCCGGTTTACAGCCGTCCACACCTCATAGAGCGGGCTCGGCACGCCGACCGGGGTGTCGGAATGCAGCGACAGCACGATATTCTCCCGCAGGATCGTGTTCATGCGTGCAGCCAGCGATGCGCGATCGGTCCCGATATAATCGGCATTCAGGTCCGCGCGCTCGGAGACATAATACGGATTGGTGGAGATCACCGCGCCGAGCGCCTTGACCTGACGGACCTGCGCCGTGCTGGAAATTCCGAAATGCTCGAAGGAGAAGCGGTGGTCGAAGCGCGGGGTCTCGGCCTGCAGGGCGGTCAGCGCATCAAGCGTGATCTGGTTGCCGCCGGAGCCATTCGAATGCACATGGATCTGGAATCCGGCATTCCACCACGGCCGCATTGCGTTCAGGAATTCCTCCTTTGAGGAATACATGAACAGGCCCTTGAAGCGGTCGTTGTCAATTTAACCGGGATATTGCAGCTCCATGCCGAAGGAGACAAAGGCGTCGTCGGCATGGAATTTGACGCCGTTGAAGATCAGCCGCTCGTTGCTGGTGTAGCGCAACTTGGTCACCTCCTCGACGGCCTTGTCGCCGTAGAGTTGCTGGAAGGTAGCGCCGTCGGCGACATGTACGATGCGGGCGATGGAATCCGGCTGGCCGAAATATTCCTGGGTCAGCACGTTCTCGAGTTCGAGATTGACGCCGCCATAGAACAGATCGC
>JAEVZN010000581.1 GCA_023392205.1 Pseudomonadota bacterium | reverse complement strand
GGTCATGACGTCGGATTGGGAAGCGTCGAGTGGTTTATGCAAGCTGCACCGTACCCAGTTTGATTTCCTTGCCCAAGGCCTCGAATGTCTTCGCCAGGATGCCGTTCGCATCTAGCCCGGCCTTCGCATACATCGCCGCCGGACTGTCCTGATCGATGAAAGTGTCCGGCAGAACCATGGAGCGGAATTTCAGGCCCCGATCGAGCGCGCCGCGCTCGGCCAGCGTCTGGACCACATAGGAGCCGAAGCCGCCAATCGATCCTTCTTCGATCGTGATCAGGACCTCATGGTTGCGCGCCAGTTGCAGAACCAGATCCACGTCCAGCGGCTTGGCGAAGCGGGCATCGGCAACCGTCGCGGTGAGACCGTGGGCCGCCAGCATATCCGCGGCCTTCAGGCATTCGGCCAGCCGCGTCCCGTATGACAGAAGCGCGACGCTGTGACCTTCGCGCATGATGCGGCCGCGGCCGATTTCCAGCGGCTGACCAATTTCCGGCATATCGACACCGACACCATCGCCGCGCGGGAAGCGCAAGGCTGACGGCGCATCGTCGATTGCGGCGGCCGTCGCCACCATGTGCGCCAACTCGGCCTCGTCGGCAGCGGCCATCATCACGAAATGCGGCAGGCAGCCGAGATAGGCGACATCGAACGATCCGGCATGGGTCGGGCCATCGGCACCGACGAGACCCGCGCGGTCGAGAATGAACCGCACCGGCAGCCGCTGAATGGCGACATCGTGGACCACTTGGTCATACGCCCTTTGCAGGAAGGTCGAGTAGATCGCGACAAACGGCTTGTAGCCTTCCGTGGCAAGGCCGGCCGCGAATGTCACCGCATGCTGTTCGGCAATGCCGACGTCAAAGGTCCGGTCCGGGAATTCCTTCCCGAAAATGTCGACGCCGGTGCCGGACGGCATCGCAGCCGTGATCGCGACGATGCGATCGTCCTTCTTGGCCTCTTTCACGAGGCTGTCGCCGAACACGCGCGTATAGGATGGCGCATTGGCCTTCGCCTTGGACTGGCGGCCGGTGGCGACGTCGAATTTGACCACGCCGTGATACTTGTCCTGCGACGCCTCGGCGGGCGCGTAGCCTTTGCCCTTCTGCGTCACGACATGAACCAGGATAGGTCCGATCTCGGCATCGCGCACGTTGCGCAGGACGGGGAGAAGGTGATCGAGATTATGCCCGTCGATTGGCCCAACGTAATAGAAGCCGAGCTCCTCGAACAGCGTCCCACCCGTTACCATTCCGCGCGCGAATTCTTCCGCGCGCATGGCGCGATCCTTGACCGCTTTGGGCAGGCGATCCGCGAAATGCTTGCCAATCTCGCGCAGCGAAAGATAGGTGCGACCGGAGATCAGCCGTGCGAGATAGGCAGACATCGCTCCTACAGGAGGTGCAATCGACATCTCGTTGTCGTTGAGAATAACAATCAGCCGCGAATCCATCGCGCCGGCATTGTTCATCGCCTCATAGGCCATGCCCGCCGACATCGCGCCGTCGCCGATGACCGAGACGATGTTGTGCTTCTGCCCGCGCAAATCGCGCGCCACGGCCATGCCAAGGCCAGCCGAAATCGACGTGGAGGAATGCGCGGCGCCGAAGCAATCGTATTCGCTTTCGGCGCGCTTGGTGAATCCCGAAAGACCACCGCCCTGACGCAAGGTCCGGATGCGATCGCGCCGGCCGGTGAGGATTTTGTGCGGATAGGCCTGATGGCCCACGTCCCAAATCAGCCGGTCGGCCGGCGTGTTGAAGGTCGCGTGCAACGCCACGGTCAGTTCAATGACGCCGAGCCCGGCACCGAGATGCCCGCCGGTCACGGCGACCGCATTGATCGTCTCCTGGCGCAATTCATCTGCGACCTGACGCAACTGCCGGTCTTCCAGCTTTCGCAGGTCGGCGGGAGATTCAAGGCTGTGAAGCAAACAGGCAGGATCGATCATAAGCTGAACACCGTATTTTGGCGGGATGGTAACCTTGTGACACAGGGACCCTGGTTTCTGCCAGCTCAGGCAAAAAACATGCCCCTCGCTTTAATTGGGCCACAAAGCGTTGGCTTAGGACCGCGCGGTTCATTGCCATATGGGTCACGTCGGCCATATGGGTTAGGGGACAAATACAAAGGAATCTGCTGTTTTGGCAATTTTTATAAGTCAAATCGTTCGGGCTTCGATTCGGTTCCCTTGGCTGACCGTTGCTATATTTGTAATTCTGACAGTGATTTCCGGCATTTACGCGGCGCGGAATATTGCCATTAACACTGATATCAGCAACCTGATCTCGCCAGATATCGACTGGCGGCAGCGGGAAATTGACTTCGAAAAGGCATTTCCGAGCCGATCTGAAACAATTCTTGCAGTCGTCGAGGCGCCCACACCCGAGTTGGCGACACAGGCGGCTAATGCCCTGACCGAGCGTCTGGCGCCCCAGAAGGCGCTTTTCCGGTCGGTCCGCCGCCTCGACGGGGGCGAGTTTTTCGAACGCAATGGCCTGTTGTTCCAGCCCACGGCAGAACTCGGCCAGACCCTTGGGCAGGCTCAGGAACTGAGTCCGATCATCACGATGCTGGCCCGCAATCCGAACTGGATGGGGCTGTCACAGGCCGGCCAGGGCGCTCTGGGTGGCGTTCAGGCCAACAAGATCACCATGGAGCAGCTTGGGCCGCTATTTGACCAGTTTTCCGCGACAATCGAGCGGGAAATGGCCGGGCAGCCGGCCAGTTTTTCCTGGCAGGAGCTTCTCAGCCAGCAAAAGCCGCAGGATTCCGACCTGCGCCGTTTCATCGAAGTCTGGCCGATCCTCGATTTCACCGCCCTGGAGCCGGGCAAGACTGCGACGGACGCGATCCGGCAGGCGGCGGCCGAGCTTAAACTCGCCGAGACCTATCAGGCGCGCGTCCGGCTGACCGGACCTGTCCCGATTTCGGACGAAGAATTCGCCACCGTGCGCGAGGGCGCGCTGGTCAACGGTCTCGGCACTGTTGCCGTTGTCCTGGTGATTCTCTGGTTCGCGCTGAAATCCGCCCGGATCATCGGTGCGGTGTTCCTGTCTCTGACCGCCGGACTGGCAATTACCGCTGCGCTCGGATTCTGGCTGGTGGGCTCGCTGAACCTGATTTCAGTGGCGTTTTTCGTGCTGTTTGTCGGCCTTGGGGTGGATTTCTGTATCCAGGTCTGTGTCCGCTATCGCGACGAGCGGCACAGTATTGACGATCTGAAGGCCGCTCTCGTCGAGGCCGGCCGGAAAATCGGCGGGCCGCTGAGCCTTGCTGCGGCCGCCACCGCGGCCGGTTTCCTATCCTTCCTTCCCACAAAATATCAGGGGGTCTCGGAACTTGGCCTGATCGCCGGCTTCGGCATGATCATCGCGTTTGTGACCAGCGTGACGCTGCTCCCGGCGCTACTGGCCATTCTCAATCCGGCCGGTGAGCAGGAGCCGCTGGGCTACAAATGGCTGGCCCGCGCCGATCGCTTCCTTGAGCGGTACCGCAAGGCGGTCGTCTTCGGGACGCTCGCGGTCGTCATCGCCGGCCTGCCGCTGCTTTATTTCCTGCGCTTCGACTTCAATCCGCTGAATCTTCGCAGTGCCGAGGTCGAGTCGATCGCGACCTTCCTCGACCTGCGGCGCGACCCGAACACGGGCGCGAACTCGATCAACATTCTGGTCCGCGACCCGGCCGAGGCTGCGCAATTGACGGAAAAGCTGTCCGCTCTGCCCGAAGTCCGGCGCGTGATGACCGTCGACAGTCTCGTCCCGCAGGATCAGGAAACCAAACTCGGCCTGATTCAGAAATTTGGTCCGCCCTTGATGGAGGTGCTGAAAACTCCACCCGAGGACGCGCCGACCGACGAGGAGAAGCTCGAATTCATCGAGGCGCTCGCAAACGCCCTTCAGGCGATGGGTGAGCATTTCGAAGGTCCGGGCGGCGAATCTGCAAAACGGCTCGCAGCCCAGTTACAGGCTGTGGCCAAGGCCCCCGAGGCGCGCCGTGCCGAGGTGGAGCAGGTCCTGACCGGGCCGCTCCGGTTCACAATCGCACAATTCCAGGATCTCCTGCAGCCTCAGCCGGTCTCGGTCGAAAGCATGCCGGTGGAACTGCGCGAAAGCTGGAACACTGCCGACGGCCGCACACGGGTCGAAGTCTTTCCGACCGGCGATCCGAATGACAACGAGACGCTGCGTGTCTTTGCCGACAAGGTGTTGGCGATTGCGCCGCAGGCGATCGGCGGTCCGGTTTCAATCCTGAAATCCGGCGATACGATCGTCCTCGCCTTTGTTCAGGCGGGCGCGCTTGCCTTTCTCTCAATCACGATCCTGCTCTGGCTCGCGTTGCGCAACGTCCGGGACGTTTTCCTGACGATGCTGCCCCTGCTCGTGGCGGGCCTCGTCACCATGGAAATCTGCGTCCTGATCGGGCTGCAGCTGAACTTCGCCAACATCATTGCTTTGCCGCTCCTGTTCGGAATCGGCGTCGCATTCAAGATCTATTATGTGATGGCGTGGCGGGCGGGTGAAACCGAGTTCCTGCAATCGGCCCTGACCCGCGCCGTCTTTTTCAGCGCCCTGACCACCGCGACAGCCTTCGGCAGCCTGTGGCTGTCCAGCCATCCCGGCACGTCGAGCATGGGCAAGCTTCTGGCGCTGTCACTTGTTACGACGCTGGCCGCGGCTGTTCTCTTCCAGCCCGCGCTGATGGGCCGGCCCCGCGACGACGCCAAGCCCGGTACAGATCCCGGCGGCCTCGGATGACGGAACGTCGCTGACGCGCGCCCATGTTTCGCCGCCGCAGAAGATGCCGCCGAGCACACAGCCTTCCACGCGAAGGCCGCCCTTCGGCGTAAGCCGCACCGAAGCCTTGTAGGTCTTGCCGTTCTTGGCGTTGTAAATTTCGCCCGCCCATTTGGCATCCTGCGCCGGCTTCATGTCCAGCAGGATCGGCATGCCAAGGGTCGGGCGGCTGCGCTTGGTCGGATCGGGATTTTCACTGTCGACGCCGCCAGGATTCTGCTCCCAGCCGACGACACCCCAGACGGCCTCGCCGCATTTTACGATGCGAATATTGGCGGAACCGTCTTCCACACGCCAATCGCCAGTCGGATCATCGGCGAGGGCCGGTTCCGCAACCAGAGCGAAAAACACCCCGAGCAGCCACAGTTTTTTCATGCTACCCACTTCTTTATCCTGTTCGATTGGTGCGCTGCGGCCATCAGGGCAGCGGCGTCCGCACCGTTGTTGAGAATATTAGCAGATCGGTCATCATGCTCGAACGCAAAAACTATGACATCGCAGCGCTTTTTGAGGCACGGGAACGTGAACGTTTCGACATTCATACCCGACTCCTCAACGAGCAGATGGTTCGGGTTCTCCGTACCATCGGCTACGATGTCGGTTTTGTCCGCGGCACGGGGCAATATCTGTTCGACCGCGCCGGTGCCCGCTATCTCGACCTTCTGAGCGGCTTTGGCGTCTTCGGGGTCGGCCGGAACCATCCGGCCCTGCGCATCGCACTCGAGAGCGTACTCGAGGCAGAACTGCCAAGCCTCGTGCAGATGGATGTTCCGGCTTTGGCCGGCGTGCTGGCCGAGCGGCTGCTCGCAAGGGCGCCCTATCTGGACAAGGTGTTCTTTTCCAATTCGGGAACGGAGGCGGTCGAAGCCGCGATCAAGTTTGCGCGAGCGGCGACCGGACGGTCCCGCATGCTGTCCTGCGAACATGCCTTTCATGGTCTGACTTTCGGATCACTCTCCATGAATGGCGACAATATCTTCAAGCAAGGCTTTGAGCCGCTGCTCGGAGATTGCGCCGCCGTGCCGTTCAACGACCTGAATGCGCTCGAGGATGCCTTGCGCAGGAGCGAAGTGGCCGCCTTCATTGTCGAGCCTGTTCAAGGCAAAGGTGTTCATCTGCCGAATCCGGACTATCTGCGGAATGCGGCAGAGCTTTGCCGACGTTATGGCAGTCTTTTTATTGCCGACGAGATCCAGACGGGTCTAGGCCGTACCGGGAAATTCTTTGCCGTCGATCACTTTGACGTACAGCCGGACATGATCCTGGTCGCCAAGGCCCTGTCCGGCGGACATGTTCCGGTGGGTGCGGTGTTGACCCGCAAGAATATCTTCGACCGGCTGTTCAACCGCATGGATCGCGCGGTCGTGCATGGTTCGACCTTTGCCAAGAACGATCTCGCCATGGCGGCCGGCATTGCAACGCTCGGCGTCATCGAATCGGACGCGCTGACGGAGAACGCCGCACGCACCGGCCAGCGCCTGCTCGAATCCTTCCGCAAGATGCAGGATCGCTATGAACTGCTCGCCGATGTGCGCGGCCTTGGGCTGATGATCGGAATCGAGTTCGGCGCGCCGAAATCGCTGAAGCTGCGCGCATCGTGGAGCATGATCGAGACAGCGAACAAAGGACTGTTCTGCCAGCTCATCACGATTCCGCTCTTCAAGGACCACAAGATACTTACCCAGGTCGCCGGGCACGGGAGCCGCACGATCAAATTGTTGCCGCCCTATCTGATCGGCGACGACGATTGCACATGGATCGAGAACGCATTCGACAGCGTCATTGCCGACAGTCATCGTGTGCCCGGCGCGATTTGGTCACTGGGCAAGAACCTGATTGAAAATGCCATGGCGACCCGCCGCGCGTAGAGGCGCGCGGCTCGAATTCAATTCACACCGCTTGCCGCAATCTTGATACTGCGCGCGCGAAACAGCGGCGCAGCGGCGCATTTACACTCACCCCGACAGGTGTAATCCGCACGTATTTCGCCTGTTATAATAGTGTAATGTGAATTCGTAATAAGTTCATCGCTACGAAGCGAATCGACGTTTTCGTCAAATTGCGATCCGTTTCTGCAATGGCAGCAACTTGTTGCCAAACGCACTCTCACGCGCGGCATTCAATGCCCGACCGATGAAGCAGGCATGACGCTCATGCACGCACGATCGATGCAAGCATACAGCGCGCGATCGGCGCAGGCCACGCTCTGTCTGCGTTACGTGTGACTGCGGATATCTCCTTCCACCTCTCGCAAACGGCATCCCGCATGAAAGCTCAACTCAAACTCGACAACGACACGGTGGTCGGCGCCTATGATCGCTGGGCGCCGGTCTATGATCTTGTCTTCGGTCCGATCTTCCAGCGCGGGCGCAAACACGCGATTGAAGCGGCCGAAAGGATCGGCGGACGCATCCTCGAAGTGGGAGTGGGCACCGGCATTTCGCTGCGCGATTATGCGCCGAAAAGCCGGATCGTCGGCATCGATATCTCCGCGTCCATGCTCGAAAAAGCCCGCATCCGCGTCGCCGAACTCGGCCTAGAGCATGTCGAGGACCTGATCGTCATGGACGCGAGCAAACTCTCATTTCCCGACAATTCCTTCGACGTGGTCGTTGCCCAATATGTGGTCACGACGGTGCCGGAACCCGAAGCCACGCTGGACGAATTTGCCCGCGTCCTGAAGTTGGGCGGGGAAATCATTATGGTCAGCCGCGTCAGCAACGAAACCGGATTGCGGCGCTCGATCG
>JAEVZN010000533.1 GCA_023392205.1 Pseudomonadota bacterium | reverse complement strand
CATGTGGGACGCGGCCGGGCGCCTGCTGCTCTGCAACGAGCGCTACGTCACGATGTACGGTATGTCGCGATCCTTCGTACGGCCCGGTCGCAACATCAAGGAGGTGCTCCGGCATCGCGCGGAACTCGGCAATTTCCATCTCGACATCGACGAATACGTTTCCGGGATCAAGGAACGGATCTCCAACCGGCAGGGCACCACCAGTACATTCGCGGCCGGCGATGGCCGGGTTATCACCGTCTCCGAACAGCCGATGCCGGATGGAAGCTGGGTCGCCACCCATCAGGATGTGACGGAACAGCAGCGCCTCGAATCCGAACGCGCCACGCATGCGCTGGAGGAGCAGCGCCGCGCCGTCATCGAGGCCGCGATCACCTCCTTCCGCGGCAGCATGGACGACGTGCTGCACAAGGTGAACAACACTGCGGCCGGCATGAAGATGACAGCCAGCACCCTGTTCGCCGCTTCGGGCCAGACCTCGCAACGCGCCGAGGGCGCGCTTCAGGCGGCCAACGAAGCCTCCACCAATGTCGCGACGGTGGCGGCGGCGACCGAGGAAATGACCTCCTCGATCTCCGAGATCAGCCGCCAGCTCGTGCAGACCACCGACGTGGTGCGTAACGCCGTCGACGAGGCGCGCGTCACCAATGACGGCATCAAGGGGCTGGCCCAGGTGGCCCAGAAGATCGGCGATGTGGTCGAACTGATCCGCACCATTGCCGGACAGACCAATCTCCTGGCGCTGAATGCGACCATCGAGGCCGCGCGGGCGGGCGAAAGCGGGCGCGGATTTGCGGTGGTCGCCTCGGAAGTCAAATCGCTGGCCGTGCAGACGGCCAAGGCGACCGAGGAAATCTCCGCGCAGATCCTGTCCGTGCAGGCGTCGACCGGTACGGCAGTGGGTGCCATTGCCCGCATCGCCGAACGGATGCAGGAGATCGAGCGCTATACGTCGGCAGTGGCGGCGGCGGTCGAGGAGCAGAATGCCGTGACCGGCGAGATCGCCCATAACGTCTCCAGCGCCGCCAGCGGCACCGGCGATTTCGTGGCCGTGCTCGATCAGGTCGCGCGCGCGGCGATGGAGACGCGCACCGGCGCGGAGACCGTGCTCGGCGCCTCCGATGCCGTCGAGCAGGCGGTCGCCAATATGCGCGCCGAGGTGGAAAGCTTCCTGAAAAAAGTTGCGGCCTGACCGTCCGTTTTACGGACGGTGGCCGTTACGCCTGGCTGGCGATTTCCTTGCCAAGCGCTGCCTGCGCCGCCGCAAGCCGTGCGATCGGCGTGCGGAACGGCGAACAGGATACGTAATCCAGCTCAACCTCGTGGCAGAAGGCGACCGACGCCGGATCGCCACCATGCTCGCCGCAGATTCCCACCTTGAGGTCGGGGCGCGCCTTGCGTCCGCGCTCGACGCCGATCCGCACCAGTTCGCCGACACCGTCGCGGTCGATCGACACGAACGGATCGACCGGCAGAATGCCGCGCGTCGTATAGGTCGACAGGATGCTCGCCGCATCGTCGCGGCTGATGCCGAAGCAGGTCTGCGTCAGATCGTTGGTGCCGAAGGAAAAGAATTCCGCGCCCCCCTCGCCATCGGCGATCTGCTCCGCCATCAGGCAGGCGCGCGGCAATTCGATCATGGTGCCGACCTGGTATTCGAGCGTGACGCCCTTTTCCTTTGCCACGGCTTCGGCCATGGCATCGATGCGGCTCTTGACGATATCGAACTCGGTGCGAGTGGCGATCAGCGGCACCATCACTTCGGGCACAACCGGCTTGCCGGTCTTCTTCCCCGCCTCGGCGGCCGCCTCGAAGATAGCGCGCGCCTGCATTTCGGCGATCTCGGGATACGAGATGGCGATGCGGCAGCCACGGAAGCCCAGCATCGGATTGAACTCGGCCAGTTCGCTTGCGCGGTTCTTGATCTTCTGCGGTTCGGTGCCGATAGCCTTGGCGACCTCAGCGATCTCGGCATCGCCGTGCGGCAGAAATTCATGCAAAGGCGGATCGAGCAGCCGGATCGTTACCGGCAACCCCTTCATGATCTCGAACAATTCCTCGAAGTCACTGCGCTGCATGGGCAGGATCTTGGCCAGCGCCGCGCGCCGCGCCTTCTCGGTGTCGGCGAGGATCATCTCGCGTACGGCCTGGATGCGGTCGGCCTCGAAGAACATGTGTTCGGTGCGGCACAGGCCGATGCCTTCGGCGCCGTATTTCAGCGCCGTGCGGGCGTCACCGGGCGTGTCGGCATTGGCGCGCACGCCAAGCTTGCGCACCTTGTCCGCCCAGGACATGAGCGTTGCGAACTCGCCCGACAATTCCGGCTCGATCATGCCGACCTTGCCAAGCAGCACTTGCCCGGTCGAGCCGTCGATGGTGACAATGTCGCCCTGCCGCAATGTCTGCCCGGCGGCGGTGAGTGTGCCAGCCGCATAATCCACCCGCAATGAACCTGCGCCCGATACGCAGGGCTTGCCCATGCCGCGCGCAACCACGGCGGCATGCGAGGTCATGCCGCCGCGCGTGGTGAGGATGCCCTCGGCCGCATGCATGCCGTGAATGTCTTCCGGGCTTGTTTCGACGCGCACGAGAATGACCTTGCGGCCCTTCTCCTTCAGCGCCTCGGCCTCCTCGGAGGAGAACACGAGCTCGCCCGACGCCGCGCCGGGCGAGGCCGGCAGTCCGGTGCCGACGATCTTGCGCTCGGCTTTCGGATCGATGGTCGGATGCAGAAGCTGGTCGAGCGAAGCCGGATCGATGCGGGTGACGGCCTCCTCCTGCGTGATCAGCTTTTCGCTGGCGAGATCCACCGCGATCTTCAGCGCCGCCTTCGCCGTGCGCTTGCCGGAGCGGGTCTGCAGCATCCACAGCTTGTTCTGCTCGATGGTGAACTCGAGATCCTGCATGTCACGGTAATGCTGTTCGAGTTTGCCGTAGATGCCGGTAAGTTCGGCGAAGGCCGCGGGCATCGCCTTTTCCAGCGACGGCTTGTCGGAGCCCGCCTCCTTGCGCGCTTCCTCGGTGATTTCCTGCGGCGTGCGAATACCCGCCACCACATCCTCGCCCTGCGCATTGATGAGGAATTCGCCGTACAGCTTCTTCTCGCCGGTCGAGGGATTGCGGGTGAAGGCGACGCCGGTTGCGGAATCGTCGCCCATATTGCCGAACACCATGGCCTGCACGTTCACCGCCGTGCCCCAGCTTTCCGGGATGTTATGCAGGCGGCGATAGGTCTTGGCGCGCGCATTCATCCACGAGCCGAACACGGCGCCGATCGCGCCCCAGAGCTGTTCGCGCGGGTCTTGCGGAAACGGCTTGCCGGTCTCCTCCTGCACCCTCGCCTTGTAGAGCCCGACCAGCTTCTTCCAGTCGCCGGCGCCGAGATCGGTATCGAGGGTGAGGGCGTTGGCGTCCTTGTGGTCTTCAAGGATTTCCTCGAACAGATGATGTTCGAGCCCGAGCACCACATTCGAATACATGGTGATGAAGCGCCGGTACGAATCCCAGGCGAAGCGTTCGTCGCCTGCGCGTCTGGCCAGCGCCTCGACGGTCGTGTCGTTGAGGCCGAGATTGAGCACCGTATCCATCATGCCCGGCATGGAGGCGCGGGCCCCCGAGCGCACCGAAACCAGCAGCGGATTTTCGGAATCGCCGAATGTCTTGCCGGCGATCTTGCCAATGCTGTCGAGCGCGGCGTCGACCTGCGAAGCAAGTTCGGGCGGATAGGTTTCGCCGTGTTCGTAGAAATGCGTGCAGACTTCGCTGGTGATCGTGAAGCCCGGCGGCACCGGCAGGCCGAGATTGGCCATTTCGGCAAGGTTGGCACCCTTGCCGCCGAGCAGGTTTTTCATATCCGCCTTGCCTTCGGCCTGACCGCCACCGAAGCCATAAACCCATTTCGTCATGATCGAAGTCCTGCCTTCAAAGCCCGAAGGGCCAGCAAACCGGCACGTCTTGGCCGGTTTCCGCGCCCCGATCAACCCGGCTTTCGGCCGTCACCGGACGGCCGAGGGCCGCCTTAACGGAAGATACCCAGGCCCAGAAGGCCGACCGCAATCAGATAGATCGCCACGATGAAGTTCAGGAGCCGCGGGACGAGCAGGATCAGGACGCCGGCAATAAGGGCAATAATCGGCTGAAGATGGGCAATCGTAATGGTCATCCGGAAGCTCCATGGTTGAACGAACGAGAACGCGAACGGTACCGGCCGGTTCCAGCCGGGCCTGTGAGTGAACCCTTGGGTCAGCCCTCGATGCGCGAGAAGTCGGCCACATTGCGGGTGGCCTCGCGGATGCGGTTGAGCAGAGCCAGGCGGTTGGCGCGCAGGGCCGGGTCTTCGGCGTTAACCGTGACCTTCTCGAAAAAGGCATCGACGGCCGGGCGCAGCTTCGCCATCGCGGACATGGCGGCGGCGAAATCCTCGGCGCCGACGCCGACCATCGCCTCTTGAGCCGCGCGGTCGACGGCCTGCGCCAGCGCCTTTTCCTCCGGCTCCTTCAGCAAGGCCGGATCGGGATCGGCATTGTAGCTCTTGCCGTCCTTCTTTTCCTCGATGCGCAGGATATTGGCGGCACGGCGGGTGCCGGCCAGCAGGTTCTTGCCATCCTCGGTGTCGAGGAATTGCGCCAGCGCCTCGACACGGCGCACGACGGCCACGAAATCGTTTTCGCCCGGCAATGAGAGCACGGCATCCGCCAGATCGTGGCGAGCGCCCTGTTCGCGCAACTGAACCTTGAGCCGGTCGGCGAAGAAGTCGCGCAAATCCGATCCGGTCATTGCATCGAACGAGGCCTTCAGGCTGCCGAGTTCGTTCTGCCCTTCGCCGGCCTTGTCGAGGAAGGCCTGCATGAAGCTCTTGCCCTGATCGAGATAGCCTTCGGTCGCGGTCCCGAACATCTCGGCGAGGTTGAGACGCAAACCGTTGGTCAGAATGATGCGGATCACGCCCAACGCCGCGCGCCGCAAGGCATAAGGGTCTTTTGAGCCGGTCGGCTTTTCGTCGATGGCCCAGAATCCGACCAACGTATCGATCTTGTCAGCCAGTGCCACGGCAACCGAAACCGGATCGGAAGGCACGCGGTCGGCCGGTCCGGCGGGCTTGTAATGCTCTTCGCTGGCCGCAGCGACGTTCGCCGTCTCGCCCTGTGCGAGCG
>JAEVZN010000518.1 GCA_023392205.1 Pseudomonadota bacterium | reverse complement strand
TCTCGGGTGTCTGTGCAGATGAAGCCACCCGTGCCCATGCCGGGCATTTACGCCGCGTGCGCGAGGGGCGGCCGCATGTCACGCTGAAGCTCGCCGTGTCCGCCGACGGCAAGGCGGCCCTGGCCGGGCGGCGGCCGGTGCAGATCACCGGAGAAGCGGCGCGCGCGCATGTCCATATGATGCGGGCCATGAACGATGCCATCCTGGTCGGGATCGGCACGGTGCTGGCGGACGATCCCGCGCTGACCTGCCGCTTGCCGGGCCTGCTGAAGCAATCTCCCGTCCGGGTGGTGCTGGACCCCGATCTGCGCCTGCCGGAGGATTCCGTGCTGGCGCGCAGCGCCGGAAATATTCCGGTCTGGGCCTTCTGCGCGCCGGATGCGCCGGCCGAGCGTGAGGCTTTGCTTGCGGGTCTGGGTGTCACGATCCTGCGCGTGCCCAATGCTGCGTCCGGGCTCGATCTTGCGGCCCTGCTGCATGCCCTGTCGCAGAAGGGCATCACGCGCCTGATGGTGGAGGGCGGCCCTGCGGTGGCTGCATCCTTTGCGAGGCAGGGGCTGGTCGACGAGGCGGCGATCCTTCATGGAACGATGACCATCGGCGCGGACGGTCTCGATGCCCTTGACGGGCTTGCTCTCGACGCTCTAACCGGCGGGTCCGGACTGCAATTGTCCGGACAATTGCAACTCGGAGACGACGTGCTCCGGCATTATGAGCGTGTCTGATGTTTACGGGAATCGTCACCGATATCGGTGACATCACGAGGGTCGAGGATCGCAGCGCCGATCTGCGCCGTTTCACGATTGCCTGCAGCTACGATCGCGCAACGATTGCGCTGGGTGCCTCGATTGCCTGTTCGGGCGTCTGCCTGACAGTGGTCGAGACCGGGCTCGCTGAGGGCCGTAGCTGGTTTGCGGTTGAAGCCGCTGCGGAAACCATAGGCCTCACCACCGTCAGTAACTGGACTGCAGGCACGCGCATCAATCTGGAGCGCTCGCTGAAGATCGGCGACGAACTCGGCGGTCATCTGGTCAGCGGGCATGTCGACGGCATAGCGACCCTGAGCGCGCGCGAGGATCTGACCGATCAGGCGCGATTCCGCCTTTTGGCGCCGTCCGATCTGTCGCGTTTCATCGCCAGGAAGGGTTCGGTGGCGCTCGACGGCGTGTCTCTGACCGTGAACGATGTGGAGGGTGACGAATTCACCGTCCTCATCATTCCGCATACCCTCTCGGTAACCACATTGTCGATGTGGCAGCCGGGATCGTCGATCAACCTCGAAATCGACGTGATGGCGCGCTATGCCGCACGTTTGATGGGCCGCTGATCTTGTCGATCCGGGCCTGCTTTCTGAACATGCCAGCGCATTGCGGGACGGCCTTGCGGACATACACCTCCTGTAGTTAGTGGCGCGCGACGGAGACAATGAATGGCAGGACCGCGGCAGGCGGCGCATGACGGTGAGGGCGAGCGTCTGGACGACGTTCGCATTCTTGTGGTCGAGGCGCGCTATTATACGGACATTGCTGACACGCTGCTGGCGGGTGCGGTGCGGGCGATTGAATCGGCCGGGGCGCGGCATGACGTCATCACTGTGCCTGGCGCTCTGGAAATTCCGACCGCGCTCGCGATCGCGCTGGACGGAGCGGAAGCTCAGGGCGAGCCATACGACGCTGCGGTCGCGCTTGGCTGTGTCGTGCGCGGGGACACGATCCATTTCGAGATCGTGTCCGAGCAATCGGCACGCGGCGTCATGGATGTGTCGCTGGCCACCAATATTCCCATCGGCAATGGCATTCTCACCGTCAACAACGACGCGCAGGCGACAATTCGTGCAAGCCTTACCGACGGCGACAAGGGCGGCGAGGCGGCGCGCGCTGCACTCACGCTCCTGCGGCTCGCCCGGCGCTATGCCGCGGTGACGCCATGAGCGATGCGCATCCGACCGATCGCCGTGAGGCGCGCAAGGCCAACAAGCGCGGGGCCGCGCGGCTTGCCGCTGTACAGGCGCTGTACCAGATGGACATCGCCGGCACCGACCTGAACGACATTCTCGCGCAATTCGAAAGCCACTGGCTGGGCGGGGAAGTGGAAGGCGACAAATATCTGCCGGCCGAGGCCGCGTATTTCCGCGACATCGTCCGCGGCGTGGTGGCCGACCAGCGGTCGCTCGATCCGGTGATCGACCAGGCGCTGAGCAAGGGCTGGCCATTGAAGCGGGTCGAAGCGTTATTGCGCGCGGTCTTGCGCGCGGGCGCCTTCGAACTGATCGGCAAGAAGGATGTACCGGCGCGCGTGATCGTGTCGGAATATGTCGATGTCGCGAATGCCTTCGTCGATCGTGACGAAACCGGCATGGTCAATGCCGTGCTCGATATGCTGGCGCGGTCGGCGCGCGCCGATGAATTCGGCCTCAAGGCCGATTGAGACAAGAGTTTTGGCGCGATGGCGCCGCCGGACAGGGCCATGCCGTCAGGCGAAGACAAACTGATCGCGGATCACTTTGCGCCGCTGGCGACGGCGCCCGGTGCGCTTCGCCTCACCGACGATTGCGCATTCTATACGCCGCCGGCCGGACACGATCTGGTGCTGACGGCGGATGCGGTCGTGGCCGGCGTGCATTTCCTGGACGACGATCCGCCCGGCGACATTGCGCGTAAAGCGCTGCGGGTGAACCTGTCGGACCTGGCTGCCAAAGGCTCCGTTCCGGCCGGATGCCTGCTGACACTGGCACTGCCGCGGGCCACGTTGCAGGACTGGATCGGGGCGTTTGCATCGGGCCTGAAAGCCGATTGCGAGATATTTGCATGTCCGCTATTCGGCGGCGATACGGTGTCGACGCCGGGTCCGTTGGCAATTTCGATCACGGCATTCGGGCTGTTGCCCTCGGGCAGTATGGTCCGCCGGGCCGGTGCGCAGGTCGGCGATCGCGTTTTGCTC
>JAEVZN010000418.1 GCA_023392205.1 Pseudomonadota bacterium | reverse complement strand
ATCTTTGCCCGACCGGTCGCCGGCTTTCTTCTTCGTCGATATCCAGAATGCCGACGCCGACCGCTTCGACGCTTTCGTGCAGAAGTCCGCTCCCGGCGCCACCGCCGACCGCGTTCCGATGCTGCGCGGGCGCATCATGGCGGCCAATGGTACGCGCGCCGAAGACATGCAGGCTTCGCCGCAGGCGGTCTGGGCTTTGCGCGGCGATCGCGGCATCACCTATTCGCCGACGCTGCCGTCCGGCTCCCGTGTCGTTGAAGGGGAATGGTGGCCTGCCGATTATCAGGGGCCGCCGCTCCTTTCGATGGAGAAGCGTATCGCCGACGGTCTGGGGCTTGGCATCGGCGACAGCGTGACCGTCAACGTACTCGGTCGCAATATCACTGCCCGCATCGCCAACCTGCGGCATGTCGAGTGGCAAAGTCTCGGCATCAATTTTGTCTTGGTCTTTTCCCCGAACACCTTCCGCGGCGCGCCGCATACCCATATCGCGACGCTGGCCTATCCCGGAGAGACCAGCGCCGAACAGGATGCCGCCCTGCTGCGGGACATGGCGGCGGCGTTTCCGGCCGTCACCAGCGTGCGCGTCAAGGATGCGCTGGAAGCGGTGGGCGCGTTGGTAAACAATCTGATAATCGGTATTCGCGGAGCGAGCCTGATCACCCTGATCGCAGCCGCCCTGGTGCTGGCGGGGGCATTGGCGGCGAGCCACCATAACCGGGTCTATGATGCGATCATCCTGAAGACCCTGGGCGCCACCCGTGGCCGGCTGATTGGCGCCTATGCGCTGGAATATACCCTTCTGGGGCTGGCCACCGGCATCTTTGGTGTGGTGGCGGGCTCACTGGCGGCATGGATGGTGGTCACGCGAATCATGAACCTGAGTTACGTCTGGCTGCCCGGTCCGGCCCTGGGGGCGGCCGTGCTGGCGCTGGCCGTGACGGTTCTGTTCGGGTTGGCCGGGACATTCCGTGCTTTGGGCCAGAAGCCGGCCACCGTACTGAGAAACCTGTAAAAATTTGCGACATTCAGCCGCGTGGGTCCCTCTCTCTTGGAGCGTTTGTGCCACACTATATTTACCGCAATTCAGTGTATCCTGTTGTCCGGATCGCTGGAGCAGCAACGCGCGGCTGACGCGCGGCAGGGTTTTAGGCGACAAAGGTTTGGGCGACGTACAGAAGTTCAGGCTGGATAGAGCAACTTTCACCTCGACAATCATGGGAGTTCGATGATGTCGGACTTGAATAGGAACGCGGCGACCTACGATCGCGCCGCAGGGCGCGCGACCCCCGAGGTCATCGACCAGGGTCTGCGCTCCTATATGCTGCAGGTCTACAATTACATGACCATCGGCTTGGCCATTACCGGCTTTGCCGCTCTGGGCGTGTTCATGCTGGCGGTCACGCAGGATGCCAGTTCCGCCGCAACGGTGGTGCGCAATGGCGTGGAAGTCCCGGCGGCGATTCGTGGCGGGATGTTTCTCACCCCGCTCGGCTATCTGCTTTTTGTCAGCCCGCTGAAATGGGCGGTAATCCTCTCGCCGCTGGCGCTGGTCTTCGTGATCAGCTTCGGCGTGCAGCGGCTGCGTCCGGCCACGGCGCAATTGCTGTTCTGGGTGTTTTCGGCGCTGATGGGCATCTCGCTGTCGTCCATCTTCATGGTCTTCACCCAGACCTCGATCACCCGCGTGTTCTTCATCACGGCCGCGACCTTCGGTGCACTCAGCCTGTGGGGCTACACCACCAAGCGTGATATTTCCGGCTGGGGCTCGTTCCTGTTCATGGGCCTGATCGGCGTCATCCTCGGTGCGCTGGTCAACCTGATCTGGCCGAGCGGCATGCTGCAATTCGTGGTGTCGATCGTTGGCGTTCTCGTCTTTGCCGGCCTGACCGCCTACGACACCCAGCGCCTGAAGAACGAGTATGTCTATGGCCAGCTCGAAGGTGATGGGCGCGAACGTGCCGCCGTCATGGGTGCGCTGTCGCTGTACCTGAACTTCATCAATCTCTTCACGCTGCTGCTGCAATTGCTGGGTCAGCGCGAGGAATAAAGGCTGTTCCGCTCTGAAACACTTCGAGGGCTCCGGCTTCGGCCGGGGCCCTTTTGGTTTGCAGGCGGCCGCGCCGCCGGTTCCATGACGCTGGCAAAGCGGACGGTGCCAGCATAGATTGATGTCGGTCCCGCACCGCTGCCATGCGGCACCGGCCCGGAGGTTCCGGGCATCACCTCGGCAAGAGCTTTCAGAGGCGAAATCCCATGTCCAATCTCGACCGGAATGCCGCCGCCGCCCGGGGCGGCTATGCGGATAGCGCCGTCGCCTACGATGCCGGCCTGCGCGCGCACATGATCCGGGTCTATAATTACATGGCCTCGGCGGTCGCGCTGACCGGTGTGCTGGCCTATGTGACGTTCCAGATGGCGGTCGTCACCGACGCGTCGGGTGCGATCTCCGGCTTTACCCCGCTCGGGCAATTCCTCTTCGGCGGGATGTTCATGTGGGTGCTGATGCTGGCGCCGCTGGCGCTGGTCTTCTTCATCAGTTTCCGCATCCAGTCGCTAGATGCCGGGACCGCGCGGCTGTTGTTTTTTACCTATGCCGCCCTGCTCGGCATCTCGCTCGCCACAATCTTCATCGCCTACACCATCGGCTCGATCGCGCGCGTTTTCTTCATTTCGGCAGCGGCCTTTGGTGCACTCAGCCTGTACGGGTACACCACCAAGCGCAATCTTTCCGCCATCGGCTCGTTTCTGGTCATGGGATTGTTCGGCGTCATCCTGGCGATGCTGGTGAACCTGTTCCTTAAATCTTCGGCGCTGGATTTCGCGTTCTCGGTGGTCGGCGTGCTGGTCTTTGCCGGCCTGACCGCCTGGGACACCCAGAAGATCAAGGAAATGTACAACGCAAACGACGATGCCCAGTCCGCCGGCCGCAAGGCCGTGATGGGCGCCCTGTCGCTCTATCTCGACTTCATCAACCTGTTCCTGATGCTGCTGCGGCTGTTCGGCTCGCGGCGCTGAGCCGCCTTCATCGTACGCAGACAAGTTGACGCCCCGGCTCGCACCGGGGCGTTTTTTCTTGCTAAGCTTTCAGGATCGACGACAGCCCGCCCGCATGACCGCCGTTATCGTCATTCGCCCCGCCACTAAAGCCGATGTCCGGGACATCGCGGCGATCTATGGGCATGCCGTTGAATATGGCACGGCCTCATTCGAGATCGAGCCGCCGAGCGAAGCCGAAATGGCGACCCGCATGAAGGTGTTGCTCGACGGCGGCTTCCCCTATCTCGTCGCGGATGCCGGCGGTGTGGCGGCCGGCTTTGCCTATGCCGGCCCGTACCGCCCCCGGTTCGCCTATCGCTTCACCGTGGAAGACAGCGTCTACATCAATCCGCGGGTGCACCGGCGCGGGATCGGACGCATGCTGCTGGCCGAGCTGATCGCCCAGTCGGAGAAGCGCGGCTACCGGCAGATGATCGCGGTGATCGGCGATTCGGCACAGACGGCCTCGATCGAACTGCACCGGTCCCAGGGTTTCGAGATGGCCGGCACGCTGCGCGATGTCGGGATGAAAAACGGCCGCTGGCTGGACAGCGTCCTGATGCAACGCGCGCTGGGCGAGGGCGCGAAGACGATGCCGTAAGCCGTCGGAGGCGCCGATCCTATCCGGCGACCAGGCTCAGCTTTTTGTCGAAAACCCGGAGCACCCGTTCCAGTTCGTGGCCGCGCCGCAGGATCAGGCCGGTGGCCGAGATTACGGCATAGGCGCCCTGGCGCCTGGCATTTTTCGGGCTTTTCTCAATGCGGTAGAGCGGCACTTCGGAAGCGCGGCGGAAAACCGAAAATACCGCCCGGTCTCTCAGAAAATCGATCGCATAATCCCGCCATTCGCCATCGGCGACCATCCGGCCATAAACATTGAGGATTTTATCCAGCTCGCGGCGCTCGAAGGAGACGTGGGTGACGGGGGTATGGGTTTGCGTTTGTCCGCTGGCCGTACCCCCGCGGCTTTCGCTCGGTTCAGCCTCGCCCGGCGTCAAGGTCATGGGCGCCCTCCTTTCCAATCCTGCAAGACAGGTCCTTGCAACGCGTGTTCATGTGACAATCTCATGATCGCCCTTGCCGGGCGGAGCTGCAAGGGTGCAAT
>JAEVZN010000373.1 GCA_023392205.1 Pseudomonadota bacterium | reverse complement strand
CACCGGCTCGACAAGGACACGTCGGGGGTGATGGTCGCCGCCAAGACCGACAAGGCGCACAAGAAGCTGTCGGCGCAATTCGCCGATCACGGGCGCACCGGACCGCTGGAACGCGGCTATCTGGCCTTTGCCTGGGGCGTGCCTGACCGCCCGCGCGGCACCGTCGACGCCCCCATCGACCGGCACCAGCATTCGCGCGACAAGATGGCCGTGCGCGGACTGGGCCGCGAGGCCATTACCCATTGGGAATTGCTGGAGCGTTTCACCGGCGCCGACGGGAAATATGTCGCGAGCCTGGTCGAATGCCATCTGGAAACCGGCCGCACCCACCAGATCCGCGTACATCTGGCCCATATCGGCCATCCGATCCTGGGCGACCAGACTTATGCGACCGGCTTCAGGACCAAAGCTGCCCGCCTGCCCGCCCCCGCCCGCGAGGCGCTGGAGGGTCTTGGAAGGCAGGCCCTGCATGCCTATCTCTTGGCATTCGAACATCCCGAAACAGGCGAGATACTACGGTTTCGGTCGGAACTGCCGGCCCCGCTCGCCCGTTTGCGTCATGCCCTGCAGGCCGGTTAACGGGCTGCAGACAGCCTTAGTCATTAAGGAAAGCGCTGCTTTACCAGAGACTTATGTCGTATGGCCGGGGGTCACGACGAGGTGACAGGAATGTAACTTCCTTTCACCATCCCGGTCTCATAATCTGTGATCGCGGTATCGCACCGCACCATGCTTCGCCGGGCTGATGAGGGCGGTGGAGCATATGTCCGCCGGTTGTCGGGGACATGAACCATGGAGGGCGCAGAATGGCCCGTGCAGCGGCTATGCCGATTATCACCGCCGAAGGCGGTCTGTCGCGGTATCTGGAAGAAATCCGCCGGTTCCCGATGCTGGAACCGCAGGAAGAATTCATGCTGGCCAAGAGCTGGCGCGAACACGGCGATCGTGATGCCGCGCACAAGCTCGTCACCAGCCATCTCCGGCTCGTTGCCAAGATCGCGATGGGATATCGCGGCTACGGCCTGCCGATCTCCGAGATCGTTTCGGAAGGTAATGTCGGCCTCATGCAGGCGGTGAAGCGGTTCGAGCCCGACAAAGGCTTCCGGCTGGCCACCTATGCCATGTGGTGGATCAAGGCCGCGATCCAGGAATACATCCTGCGTTCGTGGTCGCTCGTGAAGATGGGCACGACCGCGAACCAGAAGAAGCTGTTCTTCAACCTGCGCAAGGCGAAGAGCAAGATCTCCGCGCTTGGCGAAGGCGATCTCAAGCCCGACCAGGTGGCCCAGATCGCCAAGCGGCTGGGTGTGACCGAGAAGGACGTGGTCGACATGAACCGGCGGCTGGGCGGGGATTCCTCGCTCAATGCGCCGATCCGTGACGACGGCGATTCCGGCGAATGGCAGGACTGGCTGGCCGACGATTCGGTCGGTCAGGAAGAGATCCTGGCCGAGAACGAGGAGCTGGATAACCGCCGTTCCGCGCTCGACCATGCGCTGACCGTTCTCAACGATCGCGAGCGGCGCATCTTTCAGGCGCGCCGTCTGGCGGACGATCCGGTCACACTGGAAGAGCTGGCGGCGGAATTCGGCGTCTCGCGCGAGCGCGTGCGGCAGATCGAGGTGCGAGCCTTCGAGAAGGTGCAGAAGGCGGTGAAGAACCGCGTCGCCGCACTCGAAACGCCGTCGGCCAAACAGCCGGAAGCGATCGCGGCGCATTGATCGCAGTAGCACTTTGGAAGCGTTCCGGCTTGTCACGCTCAAAGCCGGAACAACTTCAGGCTGCGGCCTGCACCGGATACCGGTCAGATAACAACGACCACAAGGGGTGGGTTTCGGCCCGCCCCTTTTTCATGGTCGCGCTGCATGCAACCTGGATGACGGGTTGATGCTCCGTCCGGGCCGCGATAGGAGTCGGATCCACGAACATTTTGAACGGACAGTGTGGTGGAAATTCTGTCTTCCCTTGTTGAATTCTCGCTCGATGTTGAAACCGCCTTTGAGAACGCGCTGCCGGTCTTGCTGCTGTTGCTGTCCCTGATGACGCTGACCGGCAATTTTGCAGTCACAACCCTGTTCGATCAAAGCGGTCTCGGCCTGACGGGCCGCACCATCTGCGGGTTAGGTCTGGGTGCGGCGGGTTTGTTGCTGGCGGCCGGGCTGATCCCCTCCTACGCGACCATTGCGGTGATCGCGATGGCGTCTTTGTTGGCGGTCAGTGCATTCCTGCGTGGCGCGAATCAGGTCGCCAGGATCAACATCGCGACGGCGGCGATGCTTGTGACCGTTGTTGTCATCCCCTGACGGGGGCTGGCATCCACACGTCCGGATTACCATGACACTCTCTCCCTATTGGCCCGCAAGCTGGCCGCTCGATGCCTTCAGGTCCATCGAGCGTATGGGCGAATATTTCCCCGACGACAGGCTCACCCGCTATCCTTTGCGCTTCCTGCGCTACTGGTTCGTGCGGCAACAGATCGAGGCGCATGCAGAGCGTCTCGGCCGACCGCTGGATGTGCTGGAGGTCGGCGTTGATCGCGGCCAGATGCTCACCTTCATGAGCGACGATGCGGACGGAGAAGGGAAGCTGCCGGCAATCCTGCGGCGCTGGGATGCGGTCGACATCGCCTGCGATGCGCAGCTGCTGCGCGACAAGGGTTATACGAGCTACACGGAGTTCAATGTCGAGAGCGGCACGCGGCCGCCGCTCACGCACAGCTACGACGTCGTCATCTATCTGCATCTGCTCGAGCATCTGCATGCACCGGAAGCTTGCCTGCGCTGTTTTCTGCCGTTCCTCAGGCAGGACGGATTGATCCTCGGCGGATCGCCGACCATGCCGAAATTCGTGGCCGATCTCGGCTACGAGGCGCGGCTGAAAAACCGCGCGCGCAAATACGGTCATGTCAGCGTGCTGTCGCCGGAGCGGCTGGAATTGTTCGCAGCATCCGAAGGATTGCAACTGCGCTTCCTGTCCGGCTCCTACATGATGCGCAACAATGGCCGCGGCATTGAGAATTCGCCGCTCTGGCTCAGAT
>JAEVZN010000371.1 GCA_023392205.1 Pseudomonadota bacterium | reverse complement strand
CACGTCATCCTGGAACAGCGCATGCGTGCCCACGACGAAGTCGATCTCGCCCGCGGCCAATTGGGCAAGCAACGCGTCCCGGTCGCGGCCGCGCTCGCGGCCGGTGAGGATCGCAGCCTTCAGCTCGGATGCGTCCGCGAGCGGCGCGATGGTCTTGTAATGCTGGCGGGCGAGGATTTCCGTCGGCGCCATCATGGCCGCCTGGTAGCCGGCCTCGACTACAGCCGCGGCTGCAAGCAAGGCGACCACGGTCTTGCCGGACCCGACATCGCCCTGAAGTAGCCGCACCATACGCTCAGGCTTTGCGAGATCGGCGACGATGGCATCGATGGCGCGCGACTGCGAGAGGGTCAGTGCATAGGGCAGGGCGGCAATGATGGCGCGGCGGAAGCGTCCGTCGCCGGTATGCGAACGGCCGCCGCGTTTGCGCTGCTGCGCGCGCACCAGGCCGAGTGCCAGCTGGCTGGCCAGCAATTCGTCATAGGCAAGCCGCATGCGTGCCGGCGTGAGCGGCCCGACCGCATCCGGCGATTCCGGCCGGTGCAAGGCGCGCAGGGCCTGATCGAATGCGGGTGACTCCTGTCGGGCGAGCCACGCGCCGTCCTGCCATTCCGGCAGCGCCGGAATTTTCTGCAGGGCAGAGTCCATCGCCTTGAGCAGGGGTCCCGCGGTCAGGCCTTCGGTCAGCGGATAGACCGGCTCGATCTGCGGCAGGGCGGCGAGACGGGACTCATCCACGACCCGGTCGGGATGCACCATTTGCGGCACGCCATCGTAAATGGCGATGGTCCCCGACACGTAGCGGGTTTCGCCTGTCGGCAGCAGCTTTTCCAGATGCTCCTTGCGGGCGCGGAAATAGGTCAGCACCAGATCGCCGGTCTCGTCGCTGGCATAGATGAGATGCGGAGAGCGATCGCGGCCCGGCGGCGGCGGGCGGTGACGATCTACCATGACCTTCACCGTGACCACGCTGCCGGCAGTGACGTCGCGCAACTTCGGCCGCGCCCGCCGGTCGATATTGCCGCTGGGCAGATGAAACAGCAGGTCGATGACGCGCGGTTCGTCATCGCGTCCAAGCAGACGCCGGTAGAGCCGTTCCATCTTCGGGCCGATGCCCGGCAGGGACGTGATCTGTGCAAAAAGCGGGTCGAGGAGCGCAGGCCGCATGGCAAACGCATAGCGCGGAACGAAGCGGGCTGACAGACGCTTCCGTGCCGCCTATATACGCCCGCCCGGCCCGTCCGGGCTTTTGGCGTTGCGGCACGGATCGGATCACGAGGCAGGATGAGCGGCACCACACGATCAAGCGACGGATTGGGCGAGCGGCAGCGGCGGCTCCTGTTCCGGTCGTGGCATCGCGGCATCCGCGAAACCGATCTGCTGCTCGGCCGTTTTGCCGATGCGGAAATCGCAAGCCTGTCCGAAGCCGATCTCGACGACTACGAAAGACTGCTCGACGTTCCAGATCACGATCTCTACCTCTGGGTGACCGGCGAGGCACCGGCGCCGGCTGAGTTTCTCACGCCGCTGCTGTCGCGCATCCAGACCTTTCATGCTGCCCGCAAGGCGGATCGCTGATGGCGCGCAATCCCGCCGAATTTCTGCGGCCCGGCAAGCCGCTCACCTTGTCCAATGTCGCCGACGGTGCCGAGGGGCTGGTTTCGGCCGATCTCGCCCGCGCCATCGCCGCGCGGCCCTATGCGCCCGGAGTCAGCCTGCTGGCTGTGTGCCGCGACGGTTCGCGCCTGGCGACATTGGCGCGGGGCCTGGCATTCTTCGCGCCCGATATCGAACGGCTTGAATTCCCGGCCTGGGATTGCCTGCCCTATGACCGCGTGTCGCCGCATGCCGGTGTGCTGGCGCAACGCATGACCACGCTGTCGCGGCTTGCGAATGTGGAAGCGCGCGAGCGCCCCTCGATCGTGTTGACCACGGTGAATGCGATCCTGCAGCGCGTGCCGCCGCGCGATCTCGTCTCAGGACAATCTCTCTCCGCCGCCCCCGGCAATGTCATGCCGATGGAGCGGGTGGCAAGCTGGCTCGAACTGAACGGCTATACGCGCGCGTCGACCGTGCGTGAGCCCGGCGATTATGCCCAGCGCGGCGGTATCCTCGATCTCTTCGCGCCCGGCATGGCCGAGCCGGTGCGGCTGGATTTCTTCGGCGACCAGATCGAGACCATCCGCGCCTTCGATCCGGAAACCCAGCGCACGCAATATGACCTGCGCGCCCTCGATCTCGTGCCGGTCTCCGAGTTTCAGCTCACCACCGAAACCATCCGGCGTTTCCGGCAGGGTTATGTGCAGGCCTTCGGCGCCGCCACGCGCGATGATCTTCTCTATGAATCCGTCAGCGAAGGCCGCCGCTACCCCGGCATGGAGCATTGGCTGCCGCTGTTTCACGAGAAGATGGATACGCTGTTCGATTATCTCGACAGCACACCCGTCATGCTGGAGCCGCTGGCCGCGGATGCCGCCAGGGACCGGTTCGCGCAGATCGCCGATTATTACGATGCGCGTCGCAACGTGCCGGATGGTTCGGCGGGCGTGCCCTACAAGCCGCTGCCGCCGGGTTCGCTGTATCTGACCGAAAGCGAGTTCGGGGAAAGGCTGGAACGGCGCAAGGTCGCACAGCTCACGCCCTTTGCCGTCCCCGATGCGGATGCTGTCGATGCCGGCACGAGGCAGGGACACAATTTCGCAGCCGAGCGCGCCGAGAAGGACGCCAATGTCTTCGACGCCGTGACCCGGCATGTGACGACGCTGCAGCGCGACGGCAAGTCGGTCATCGTCGCGCTGTGGAGCGAAGGCGCGCGCGACCGCATGGCGAATGTGCTGCGCGACCATAATCTTCCCAACCTGACCAATGTGTCGTCCTGGCAGGACGCACTGGCGCGGCCGAAGACCGAGATCGCGCTCGCTGTCCTCGGTATCGAATCCGGATTTGAGACCGCGCAGGCGGCGATCATCGGCGAGCAGGACATTCTTGGTGAGCGACTGTCCCGGCCGCGGCGTGCGTCACGCAAGGCGGAAAATTTCATCGCCGAGGCGACAAGTCTCGCCGCCGGCGATCTGGTTGTGCATGTCGATCACGGCATCGGCCGCTTTGTCGGCCTGTCGACCATCGAGGCGGCCGGCGCGCCGCACGATTGTCTCGAACTGCATTATGCCGGCGGCGACAAGCTCTATCTTCCGGTCGAGAATATCGAATTGCTGTCGCGCTACGGCTCGGAAGATCTCGCCGTCGAAATAGACCGGCTGGGCGGCACGGGCTGGCAGACGCGCAAGGCGCGGATGAAGAATCGCATCCGCGAGATCGCGCATGAACTGATGAAGATCGCGGCCGAACGCAAGTTGCGGGAGGCCGAGAGGCTCGAGGTGCCTGCCGGGGCCTATGATGAATTCTGCGCCGGCTTTCCCTATCAGGAGACCGAGGATCAGCAGGGCGCCATCGATGCGGCGCTCGACGATCTCGCGTCCGGGCGGCCGATGGACCGGCTGGTCTGCGGCGATGTCGGCTTCGGCAAGACGGAAGTGGCGCTTCGCGCGGCCTTTGTCGCGGCCATGAGCGGCCGGCAGGTGGCCGTGGTGGTGCCGACAACACTCCTGGCGCGCCAGCATTACAAGTCATTCTCCGAGCGGCTTCGCGGCTTTCCGCTGAAGGTCGGACAGATGTCCCGGCTCGTGTCGTCAGCCGATCTTGCGCTGACCAAGAAAGCGTTGGCCGACGGCACGCTCGACATCGTTGTCGGCACGCATGCGCTGCTCGGCAAGACCGTCAAGTTCAACGATCTGGCGCTGGTTATCGTCGACGAGGAGCAGCATTTCGGCGTTGCGCACAAAGAGAAGCTGAAATCCCTGCGCGCCGAGGTGCATGTGCTGACCCTCTCCGCCACGCCGATTCCGCGCACGCTGCAACTGGCATTGACCGGCGTGCGCGATTTGTCGCTGATCGCTTCGCCCCCCGTCGATCGTCTGGCGGTGCGCACCTTCGTGTCGCCTTTCGATCCGGTCGTGGTCCGCGAGGCGATACTGCGCGAACGCTATCGCGGGGGCCATTCCTTCTATGTCTGTCCGCGCATCGAGGATCTGGCCGGTGTCAAGGAATTCCTCGACACCCAGGTGCCGGAGGTGAAGGTCGCGGTGGCGCATGGCCAGATGCCAGCGACTGCATTGGAAGACATCATGTCTGCTTTCTATGAAGGCAAGTACGATGTGCTGCTGTCGACCACCATCATCGAATCTGGGCTCGACATTCCGACCGCCAATACGCTGATCGTACATCGTGCGGACCGCTTCGGCCTGTCGCAACTCTATCAGTTGCGCGGGAGGGTGGGGCGCTCGAAGATCCGTGCCTATGCGCTGTTCACGCTGCCGGTGGATCGCCGCCTGACTGCGCAGGCCGAGCGGCGGCTGAAGGTGCTGCAATCGCTGGATACGCTGGGCGCGGGCTTCCAACTCGCCTCGCACGATCTCGACATCCGCGGCGCCGGCAATCTGCTCGGCGAGGAGCAGTCCGGGCACATCAAGGAAGTCGGCTTCGAACTTTATCAGCAGATGCTGGAAGAGGCGGTGACGGCACTGAAGGCCGGCATCACCGAGCCGGTGGCGGATCAATGGTCGCCGCAGATCACGGTCGGCACGCCGGTGCTCATTCCGGAGGATTACGTGGCCGACCTGTCGGTGCGGCTCGGCCTGTACCGGCGCATCGCGACGGTGGAGAACGAGCAGGAGATAGAGAGCTTTGCCGCCGAACTCGTCGACCGCTTCGGTCCGCTGCCGGAAGTGGTCAAGCACCTGATGCAGATCGTGGTGATCAAGTTGCTGGCGAAGCGCGCCAATGTCGAGCGGATCGACACCGGCCAGAAGGGCGCGGTGCTGCAATTCCGTGACAACAGCTTCGCCAATCCGGAAGGCCTGATGCGCTACATCACCAGCCAAGCGCCGATCGCCAAAGTGCGGCCGGATCAGAAAGTAGTGTTCCTCGACGATTGGCCGAAACCGGTGCAGCGTTTGCTCGGCACCACGAAGATCCTGCGCACTCTGGTGCGGATCGCGGAAGGCAAGAAGGCGGCCTGAGGGTCACGAACATTGCTGCATTTCTCCGCCCTCATCCCGAGAGGCTCGCGCAGCGTGCGTCTCGAAGGACGAGGGCCGTGCATCCTTCGGGGGCGGCTTCGCCGTCACCTCAGGATGACGGTACAGACGTTGACTCCGCAGCCTTCGCCTTTTCCTCCGCCACCTTGCGGATGACGCTTGCCAGTTGCTCCGGCGCCTGTGCGCCGGAGACGCCATAAGCATTGTCGAAGATGAAGAAGGGCACGCCCTCGATGCCCGATGCCTTGGCCTGTTCGACGCGCGCGGTGATCTGCGCAAGATCGACATCGCTGTCGAGTTTGGTGGCGGTGTCATTTTCATCGAGCCCGATAGCGGTCGCGGCCTTGACCAGGACGGCGCGGTCGGAGAGATCGGCTCCTTCGGAGAAGTACAATTCCATCAGCCGCTGCTTCATCTGCGGTCCCTTGCCGATCTGCTCGGCCCAGTGGATCAGGCGATGGCTGTCGGTCGTATTCGGCTGCCGGTGCAGCTTGTCGATCGCGTAAACCAGCCCGTCCTGTGCGGCTGCGGCGGATACGCGGGTCGCGATGTCCTTGTAGCGCTCCGGCGAGCCGAATTTCGTCGTGAGATATTCCTCGCGCGAAATACCCTGCGGCGGAATCCAGTCATTGAGGAAATAGGGATGGTAATGCACCTCGACCGGAATGTCCGGCGTGAGCGCGATGGCCTGTTCCAGCCGCTTCTTGCCGATGAAGCACCACGGGCAGACTACGTCGGACACGACATCGATACGGACCGGATTGGCGGTGTCGGGCATGGTTTTCTCCTGCCCGCAAGGATGTAGGCGCGAGCTTACGCCGCTGCAACCCGTGCCGGGACCGAGACCCGTGCGATCAGGGCGGCGACATCGTCGGTGGACTTTCGCATGGTCAGAATGACTTTGGGAGCGGCACGCCGGCGCTTGCCGTCCGGCAGGGGCAAGGATTGCTTCAGGCTATTGGCGATGCGTTTTGAAACCATTTTCGCTTCGGCCAGATCGGTCTCGGCAAAGGCTGCGAGGATCGACCCATCGTCGTCGCGGCAGCCGATATCTGCATGGCGCATCGTCTTCGCAATCAATCGCGCAGCATCGATCACCACGCGGGTATCGGGCTGCGGCTCGATCACGAAGCGGGCCAATGCCAGCCCCTGATTGCGGGCGGTGGCATCGCGCAGCAGCCGGGCGAGTGCCTCGCTGAAATGCGGCTGGCGCAACAATCCGGTTTCCGGATCGAGCGCGGCTGCGCGGTCAAAGGCTTTCAAGGTCTGCCGCAGCCGTCCGGCAAAGGCGTGCAGGCGTATCAGTGGCAACAGACGTCCGATCAACTCCGGAGTCTCGGCGGCAAAAGCCAAATGTGGAAGTTCCGGCCAATCCTGCTCGCCCGGCATTCCGATGACGCCGATGGGCAAATCGCGGAAGCGAGGGTCTTCAGCCAGTACCGACAGGATCGCCTGGACGCCGCGCGGATCGAACCCGTCGCCGATGACCAATCCGTCAATGTCGCGCGTCTTGAGATGCCGGGCGGCGGCGGCAATGGTCAGGGCGCCGATCACACGGGTCTGCTCGCCGAGGCTGACCGAAAGGGACGGGTAAGCGCGGCCGCGTCCGGCGAGAATGACATGCGCTTCGCTTAAGGGGTCGCCGGACGGAATACGCGGCATTGGCTGTCCGGACTCTCGGGCCGCCTCCACGCGGCGCAGCACTGCGGCATGAAGCGAGCGGACCCGCAGGGCCGAGGCGAGAACCGCCGTCATGCGCGCCGCTTGAGTTCGAGGGGATACGGCCAGCGCCTCCCGGTAGGCGGGTATCGAGTCCGTCAGCGCCAGCACGGGAAGGAGTGGCAAAGTG
>JAEVZN010000337.1 GCA_023392205.1 Pseudomonadota bacterium | reverse complement strand
ATGAGCCTGTTCGTCTGGTATTTCGGCACGCGCCGCCGCTATCCGGATGTGCCGCATCACACCATCATGCTGGGGCCGCGTTACCGCGACCTTCTCACCGACATCTTCAAGCGCAAGGTTCTGGCCGACGATTTCAGCCTGTATCTGCATCGCCCGACCGCGACCGATCCGTCGCTTGCGCCGGAAGGCTGCGATGCCTTCTATGTGCTCTCGCCGGTGCCGAACCTCGACGGCGATACCGACTGGTCGCAGACCGCCGAGCCCTATCGGCAGCGTCTGATGCGGCATCTGTCGCAGACCATGCTGCCCGGTCTGGAAGACGAGATCGTCACGTCGCATATGCTGACGCCGCAGGATTTTCAGGACCGGCTCGGGTCCTTTCGCGGCGCCGCCTTCGGGCTTGAACCGGTGCTCTGGCAGAGCGCCTGGTTCCGGCCGCATAACAGAAGCGAAGATATCGAACGACTTTATCTCGTCGGCGCCGGCACCCATCCGGGTGCAGGGTTGCCGGGCGTCCTGTCTTCCGCACGTATTCTTGACACGGTGGTCCCCGATGCCATTGCCTTCGCTGCGCGCTGACCGTTCAAAACGCAACGATCTCGCCGCCTGCCGCGCGCTGCTGAAAGGTGGCTCGCGTTCGTTTCATGCGGCGTCGTTGCTGCTTCCGGCCCGCGTGCGCGATCCGGCTTCCGCGCTCTATGCCTTTTGCCGTGTCGCCGACGACGCGGTCGATCACGGGCATAACCCGCATCGTGCGCTGATCCGGCTGCATGAACGGCTGGACGGCATCTATGACGGGCGGCCAGAAGACCATCCGGCAGACCGCGCATTTGCGCGTGTCGTCGAACAACACGCCATCCCGCGCGCGCTTCCGGATTCGCTGCTGGAGGGGTTTGCATGGGATCTGGAAGCCCGGCGCTACGAACAGATCGAAGACCTTTACGCCTATGCAGCGCGCGTGGCCGGCTGTGTCGGCGTGATGATGACACTGGTGATGGGCCGTCGCGATCCGGCAATTCTGGCACGAGCCTCCGAACTTGGCATCGCCATGCAACTCACCAATATCGCTCGCGATGTCGGTGAAGATGCGCGAAACGGCCGGGTCTATTTGCCGTGGCGCTGGCTTCAGGAGGCAGGCCTCGATGCGGATGCGTTGATCGCTGACCCCATGCATTCGCCGCAACTGGCTTCCGTGATCCGGCGTCTGCTGGCGCAGGCCGAGACTCTCTATACACGCGCCGAGCCGGGCATTGGCACCTTGCCGGTCGATTGCCGTCCGGCCATCCACGCGGCGCGGCTTCTGTATCGCGAGATCGGCCGCGAACTTCTGCGCAACGGACTGGATTCCGTCACCCGCCGCACGGTCGTTCCCGCGGCGCGAAAGCTTTCCGTGTTGTGCAATGTCGTGCCCGACAGTCTGGTGTGGGGCGGACACCAGACCCATGCGCCGCTCGCGAGCGCCCAATTCCTGATCGATCCGGTGCCGCTTGCGACACATGCGGCAGCCAAGACCCGTCGCGGCTTTGCGCCGCTCAGTCACATTCGCGATCGCGCCATCTGGGTGATCGATCTGTTCGAGCGGCTTGAAAAGCGGGCGCAGATGGAACGGGCCGGCTGACAGATGCGATGGACGGCAATCTCGGCCTGATCAAATTGATGGCGGTTTTTGCCCTGGTGATCGGCTGGGGCATTTTCCAGCTTGTTTCGCTGCGGCTGGATCGCAACAAGAAGCAGGCCGAATCTGAATCCGACCGGGCCGACAGGATGTGAAGCGATCGCCGTCAGGCGCGCCGCGGCATCCGGAATGGCAGCATCGCCTGAACGAGCGGGCTCGCAAAGCGGGTCAGCGACAGGCTTTCATGCATTCCTTTTACCCGTTCGCCATTGAGGCGCGCCGTGATCGCCGAGCGCGCATAAAACGGCGTGTCTTCAAGCGTGCGCGCGGTTGTGCTGGCCGCATCCTCGGACCGTGTCTGCCGTGCGATCCGCCAGCCGGTCGGCGGCAGCGGGACAAAGTCAGGCGTCTCGATTGTGCCGATGTGACCGTCCCTGGCATGGGCGATGGCAAGCTGCACTGAATCTCCGTCGGTCTGCAGCGTGTCGTAAAGAATCGCGCTGCCGTGGCGGGTCGCCAGACGCGCCCATGTCCATTGCGCAAAGTCCTGCTCCAGCGGAGCTGAGCCGCGATTATGATCGCAATAGCCGTGTCCGCTCCAGCGCAGGTCCGGTTTCTCCATGCTCACGGAGATGTCCGCCATCGGGGCGATTGGCCGCCATTGATGCCGCCCATTGCGATGAATGTCGTAGGTATGGTGCGCGACAACGTGAGGCTGAATGCGGATCGTGCCGCGCAGAGGCCAGGGAACAGGACAGCATCTTTCATCGAGCGAGATGGTCAGGACGTCGCCGGCAAAGGTGAGCTGCGAGCGCCCAATTCTGAAATGCGTTGCGGATCGCTCGAGGCGCGTCGCGCCGCGTTCGGTCATGGCCCAGCGTTTGCCACGCGGTCCGTAAAGTACAGCATTGATCGCGCAATGATTGAACGGATCGGCATGGCCGCGCATCCGCGCGCGCCGGTAATAGGGCGAGAAGACACTGCCGATGAAGGCGATCACCGTGAGGCCGTGCTGCCCGTCGTCGCTTATCGCGTCGGCATACCACCACGCATAGCCGTTCGGCGGAACGTCGCGCGCGAAGCCAAATCCTGCATCAGGGCCTGTGCCGCCAGCCGGCCCGACAAGGCGGCCATCGGGATGCCCGGTCCCGGATGCACGCTCCCGCCCGCGAGATAAAGTCCCGGAATCGCCGTCCGTGATCCCGGCCTGCGGAACGACGCCATCCATCCATGCGAGGCCTGCCCGTAAAGGGCGCCGCCCGTCCCCGGATACAGATGCTGAAAATCCCGCGG
Source organism: Pseudomonadota bacterium (assembly GCA_023392205.1). Classification (GTDB taxonomy): domain Bacteria; phylum Pseudomonadota; class Alphaproteobacteria; order Rhizobiales; family Xanthobacteraceae; genus Pseudorhodoplanes. Next base: position 5,610 of record JAEVZN010000337.1, on the reverse strand, counting down.
TGTCCGTTCGATGGTCCGCTGCGCATCGAGCGTGACGTTCAGTCCGCAGCGGGCCATTTGCTGCAATGTCCGTTCGCGGCATCGTTCGATCTCCAGCTCTGCGGGGCGGTCGCCAGACGGCGGGGCGTTGATCAGAATGAGCAACCTCTCGTCACCGCCTGCATGCGGCTCTTCGTCAATGCGGTCCTGCGCGCAGACATAGACGGTGGGCTCTTCCGGCACTTTGCCACGTTTGAAAATGTCGTCGAATTCCGCCCGATAGTTTCGTGAGAAGAAAACGTTGTGGCGTGTCAGCGGAAAGCCGGAGGTGCGCGCCGATGCGGACCATGTGATGGCTGAGAGGGAGCGGGTCTCGCGGGCGATGGGAGGGATCGCGGGCGCAGCCTCCTGTCCGAGCAATCCGTTGGCGAGCGCCGCGGCATCGCCGTTGAACACAATGGCATCGGCCGGAATCTGCTCGCCGTCGGTCGTGATGACATGCGCGGCCTTGCCATGCGCGATGCCGATGCTGGCAATGCGGCAGCCGTAGCGGATCTTAGCGCCCTGCGATTGTGCGAGGCCGGCCAGCGCCTGCGCGAGACGGGTCATGCCGCCGTCCACGCTCCATACGCCGTCCTGCTCGGCATGGGCGATGAGCATCAGCGTGGCCGGCGCAAGGAATGGCGAGGAGCCGCAATAGGTGGCGTAGCGGCCGAACAATTGCCGCAGGCGCGGGTCGTGGAAATATTTTCCGAGCGCGTCCCAGAGAGTGGCGAATGGAGAAATGCGCAGGAGCCCCGGCAGTCCGGCCATTCCCGACGAGGTCATCAGGCCGACGGGCGAGGGGCGTTGCGCCTGCATGAAGGTGCGGTCGAGCGCTGAGAAGATCGCGCGGGCGCGTTCGCAGAAATCCAGAAACCGACGCGACTCCAGAACACCGCAGAACACGCCGATATTGTCGGCAGAACGTCGCAGATCAGCGCAGAGATCGAGCTGTTCTGTCTCGCTCCAGGCATGGCGGGCAAGGATGTCGAGCGGGCGCAGCGTGACATGGTCCGTCAGTGACTGGCCGGCATCGGCGAAGAGAGAATCGAAAATCGCCCGCATTGTCAGCACGGTAGGTCCGCTGTCGATGGCAAGATCGTGCACGTTGAGCGCGGCCATTTTGCCGCCCGGTGCGTCGCCCTTTTCCAGAACGGTCACGTCGAGCCCGAACCGCGTCAGATCGGCTCCCGCCGCCAGTCCTCCGACGCCAGCTCCGACGATGACCACTTGCGACAGCGGCATTGTCTCCCCGAAATCCACTCCAACCGCGCAATAGTCAATTTAACTTGACACACTCAATAGACAAGCAAAGATTACACATACGGCGCAACCTTCGGAGCTTTGGCCATGGATGCAGTCACCCGGATCGAGCAGGCCCTCAACTCAGCCCTGATGCGCGCCGATGGCCCTTCGTGTCCGCCACGGCTCCACGCTGCGATGCAGCATTCGGTTTTCCCGCGCGGCGCACGCGTCCGGCCGCGCCTCTGCCTTGCCGTTGCATCGGCCTGTGGCGAGGACGATGCGAATGTGTCGGAGATCGCTGCGGCATCAATCGAGCTCCTGCATTGTGCCTCGCTCGTACATGACGATCTTCCATGCTTCGACGATGCAGCAACGCGGCGCGGATTGCCGAGCGTCCATCGTGCTTACGGAGAGCCGCTGGCGGTCCTGTCAGGCGATGCATTGATCGTCCTGGCTTTCCAGAATCTGGCGCGGCTTTCCTATACGCCGATGCGGATGAGTTCCCTGCTGCTGATCGTGTCGCGTGCCGTCGGCGCGCCATCCGGGATCGTTGCCGGCCAGGCGTGGGAATGTGAGCCGAATGTGGACCTTGCACATTACCATCGGGCGAAAACCGGATCGTTGTTCTCGGCTGCCACATGCGCCGGAGCGGCGGCTGCAGGCGCAGATCCTGAAGGGTGGCGAAACCTCGGAGAGACGCTCGGCGAAGCTTATCAGGTCGCGGACGATCTCCGCGATGCTGTCGCCGAGCCCGATGAAATCGGAAAGCCCATTGGCCGCGACGAGGCCCTGGGCCGTCCAAGTGCCACGCGCGAATTCGGAGTCTCCGGCGCCGTTGCGCGCCTTGAATCACTGGTCAGGGATTCCATTGCCGCGATCCCACCGTGCCGGGGGGCAGCAGACCTGCGGGCAATCATCATGCTTGAGGCGAAGCGGCTGATGCCGAAGAGTCTCGCGCAGCACGCCGCGTGAGTGCCGCCGACCGACGCGATTGGCCGGGTGATATCAACAATCGTATTTCTGTTGCGGATAATCTGTTCGCAGCACGCGACCGGCTGCTTGAAAATACCGGATTTCAGCGCCTTTCCTCATCTTTTCCGTTCACGCGCGGCATTGCAAGGCGGGAAGCGCAGGCTCTGTTCGATCTGTGCGCAGGCTTTGTCTATTCGCAGATCCTGTTTGCCTGCGTGTCGCTTGGTCTGTTCGATCATCTCAAGGACAAGCCAAGGACATTGGCGGAACTGGCGCGGCGAATGTCCTTGCCACTCGCTGCAGCCGAGCGCCTGTTGCGCGGTGCCATCGCGCTCCGTCTGGTCTCGCGACGCAGTGGCGGGCGCTACGGATTGAGCATGCTGGGTGCGGCCCTGAATGGCAACCCGTCGGTTGCCGCGATGATTCGTCATCATGCGATGCTGTACCGCGATCTGCAGGATCCGGTGGCGCTTCTTCGCGGCGAATCTCACACCGAAATGTCGCGATTCTGGGCTTATGCAAAGGCAGGGGCCGGCGAGGCCGATAGTGATGACGTTGCCGAATACAGCCGCCTGATGACGGAGTCTCAGGCGCTGGTCGCGCACGATATTCTTGATGCGATTTCGCTGAAACGTCATCGCTGCCTGCTCGATATCGGCGGTGGCGAGGGTGCTTTCATCACCGCTGCGGCCAAGCGGTATCCGTCGCTGAGATTTCAGATTCTCGATCTTCCGGCTGTCGCCGTTCGCACGGAGCGCACGATGGCTCAAGGCGATCTGGCGGATCGATGCGAAATTCATGCAGGCAGCTTTCTTGAGGGCGAATTGCCGCGCGGCGCCGATGTGATCTCGCTTGTCCGTGTGCTGCATGACCACGACGATCCTGTCGTGCTGAATTTGCTGCGAGCGATCCATGCCGCATTGCCTCCGGGCGGCGTGCTTCTGATTGCAGAGCCCTTCGCGGAAACGCCCGGCGCCGAGCGCATGGGCGACGCCTATTTCGGCTTTTACCTGCTGGCAATGGGCCAGGGGCGGCCGCGCGCGGCTGCGGAATTGCGATCCATGTTGCTGGAAACCGGGTTTGTGCGGGTCCGTCAATTGCGAACGCGCCGACCAATGCTTACAGGCGCGATCACGGCCTCCCGCGATTAGTGTAAATATGGATTGACAACCAAAACTGTCATCTTAAACTTACACCCAAGTTCGTTGCGCTGAACTGACGGTCGGAATTTTCAAAATGGATACGATGGCGGTGGTGCTGCAGGAACCGGGGAGGCTCTCTCTCAGCCGCCTCGAACTGTTGTCGCCGGATGCCGCAGATGTCGTGGTCGACGTCGAATGGTCCGGCATCAGCTCCGGCACGGAGCGCCTCTTTTACACAGGCCGCATGCCCGCCTTTCCAGGCATGGGCTATCCGCTCGTCCCCGGTTATGAATCCGTAGGACGTGTGGTCGAGGCCGGGCCAGCATCCGGTCATCAGGAAGGCGATCAGGTTTTCTGCCCCGGCGCGCGCTGCTTCAAGGATGTGCGCGGATTGTTCGGCGGCGCCGCCGCGCGACTTGTCTTGCCGGGCGCGCGCGCAATCAATGTGGAGCGCTCCCTCGGCGAGCGTGCTGTCCTCCTTGCTTTGGCCGCGACCGCGCAACATGCGCTGGGCGCAGGGCCATCACCCGATCTCATCGTCGGTCATGGGGTGCTTGGACGTCTCCTCGCCAGGCTTTGCCTAGTGGCCGGCGGTGAGACCCCAACCGTATGGGAAACGCGCGCGGACCGTCACGGTGGCGCGGAGGGCTATCCCGTCATTCACCCGGATGAGGACACGCGAAGCGATTACAGCACCATCTGCGATGTGAGCGGCGATGCGACCTTGCTGGATAAGCTGATCGCGCGACTTGCGCCTGGCGGCGAAGTTGTGCTGGCGGGCTTCTACAGCGAGTCGCTGAGCTTTTCCTTTCCGCCGGCCTTCATGCGTGAAGCGCGCATTCGCGTTGCTGCCGAATGGCGCGAGCCTGATCTGCTTGCGGTGAAATCCTTCCTGCGTGACGGCAGGCTGTCGCTCGACAACCTGATCACACATGCCCATCCCGCGTCCGAGGCGGCCGATGCCTATCGCACGGCGTTTTCGGATCCGGGATGCCTGAAGATGATTCTGGACTGGAGGACGCCCTCTTGAACGCACCGACCATGGCCGCGTCATTACGCGCGGAAGCTGCGATCGGACCGGACGCCGTCCATTCCGGACCCGTGACCAAGGAAACGCAGGTCATCGCGATCTACGGCAAGGGCGGAATCGGCAAAAGTTTCACGCTCGCCAACCTCTCATACATGATGGCGCAGCAAGGAAAGCGCGTTCTGCTGATCGGCTGCGATCCGAAAAGCGATACCACGTCGCTGCTGTTTGGAGGCCGGGCCTGCCCGACCATCATCGAGACATCGGCGAAGAAGAAGCTCGCCGGCGATGAGGTGAAGATCAGCGACGTCTGCTTCAAGCGCGACGGCGTCTTCGCCATGGAGCTCGGTGGGCCCGAAGTCGGCCGCGGCTGCGGTGGCCGCGGCATCATTCACGGGTTCGAGCTGATGGAAAAGCTCGGCTTCCATGAATGGGGCTTCGATTATGTCCTTCTCGACTTTCTTGGCGACGTGGTGTGCGGCGGCTTCGGCCTGCCGATCGCACGCGACATGTGCCAGAAAGTGATCGTTGTCGGTTCGAACGATCTGCAATCTCTCTATGTCGCCAACAATGTGTGTTCGGCGGTGGAATATTTCCGCAAGCTCGGCGGCAATGTCGGTGTCGCCGGCATGGTGGTCAACAAGGACGATGGCACCGGCGAGGCCGCTGCCTTCGCGCAGGCCGCGGGCATCCCGATCCTGGCCGCGATCCCGGCCGACGACGACATCCGCCGCAAGAGCGCGAATTACGAAATCATCGGACGGCCCGGCGAACGCTGGGCGCCGGTATTCGAGGAACTTGCGCAGAACGTCGCCGATGCACCTCCCCTGCGGCCGACACCGCTGACGCAGGACGGATTGCTCGGATTGTTCACCAGCGATGTGACGGGCCGGAATGTCGTTCTGGAGCCGGCTTCGCTTGCCGATATGTGCGGCGGAACGGTCATCGAGCGGGCATCGCTCGAAGTCGTCTACGACAACGTCTGAAGATTGCAGGGGCCAATGACAGTATTGCATCAACTCGTCAGGGAAGCCGCATCGGTGACGCAAGACGTCGCGTCGGATGCGAATCTTCCTGTCGACGGATTGCTGTTGTCGGCTCTGGCAAAAGGCGATGGACTTCAGAAGAAAGGCGAGCCTGCCACTGCAGAGGCGTCGGGTTGCCATGCCGGCGCTTCAGAGTTGCGGCGCGCAGCCGAACAGG
>JAEVZN010000323.1 GCA_023392205.1 Pseudomonadota bacterium | reverse complement strand
GGAATTCGGCGGCCGCTGCCACCTGCGCTTCGACGACACCAATCCGACCCGCGAGGAACAGGAATATATCGACGCCATCAAGGACGATGTGCGCTGGCTCGGCTTCGACTGGGGCGAGCATCTCTTTCACGCGTCGGATTATTTCGAGCAGCTTTATGACTGGGCGGAATTGCTGATCCGCGACGGCAAGGCCTATGTGGACGACCAGTCGCCCGAGGATATGCGCAAGAGCCGCGGCACGCTGACCGAGCCCGGCCGCGACAGCCCGTTCCGGAGCCGGTCCGTAGACGAAAATCTCGATCTGCTCCGGCGCATGCGCGCGGGCGAATTTCCGAATGGCGCGCGTGTGCTACGGGCGAAGATCGACATGGCGTCAGGCAACATCAACCTGCGCGACCCGGTGCTGTATCGTATCCTGCATGCGCATCATCCGCGCACCGGCGACGCCTGGTGCATCTATCCGAGCTACGATTTCGCGCATGGGCAATCCGACGCCATCGAGCACGTTACGCATTCGATCTGCACGCTGGAATTCGAGGATCACCGGCCGCTCTATGACTGGTTCATCGAAAACCTGCCGGTACCGTCGCGGCCCCGGCAATATGAATTCGCGCGCCTCAATTTGAGTTACACGATCCTCTCCAAGCGTGTTCTGACCGCGCTTGTCCGTGGCGGGCATGTGGCGGGCTGGGACGATCCGCGCATGCCGACACTTGCCGGCTTGCGCCGCCGTGGCGTGCCGCCGGAGGCGTTGCGGGAATTCGTGAAGCGGATCGGCGTGGCCAAGGCGAACAGCGTCGTCGATGTCGCGATGTTCGATTTCGCCATCCGCGAGGCGCTCAACAAGAGCGCACAGCGGCGCATGGCGGTGCTGCGTCCGCTGAAAGTCGTGATCGAGAATTACCCGGAAGGTCAGTCCGAATTGCTGGACGCGGTAAACCATCCGGACGATCCGCAGGCCGGCACGCGACAGATCCGGTTCGGACGCGAGATCTATATCGAGCAGGACGACTTCATGGAGAATCCGCCGAAGAAGTTCTTCCGCCTGTCGCCCGGCACCGAAGTGCGTCTGCGTTATGCGTATTTCATCACCTGCCGCGAGGTGATCAAGGACGCTGACGGCAAAGTGGTGGAATTGCGCTGCACCTACGATCCGGCGACCAAGGGCGGCAACGCCCCCGACGGCCGCAAGGTCAAGGCGACCATCCATTGGGTGGATGCGGGCGATGCCGTGCCGGCGGAGATCCGGCTCTACAATCCGCTCTTTACCCGGATCGATCCCGACGCCGCCAATTTCGCCGACGAGATCAATCCGGATTCGCTCGAGATATTGCCTGACGCGATGCTCGAACCGGCGCTGGCCACCGGCAATGACACAGCGCCGGTCCAGTTCGAGCGGCAGGGCTATTTCGTCCGTGACCGGGATTCCACCAGCGGCCGCCTCGTCTACAACCGGACCATCGGGTTGCGCGACACCTGGGCAAAGGTGTCCGCCACGACCTGACGCCGCACGCGCGGACACCGTCTGCAACCCTTGGTTTTATCCGCAGATAGGCTAGACTTTTCGCCCCAGGACGCGTGGGGCGTAAAATGTCGTTGGGGGATGGCGGGCAGCAGGGTGCGAAACCGCGCGCGCGCGCCGGGGCGCGGACCTGGCCCCCGCATGACGGCATCGCCGCCCGGCCGCTCGGCGGGCGCAGCGATGCCGGACACTTGCTTGAGCCCGCGCGCGCAAGGCTCCGTGAAAGGCTCCGTGCAAGGCTCATTGACTGGATCGCAAGCGACACCGCGCCGGGACGTCTGATCCCCTGGCTTCCGGTGGCATTCGGTGCCGGCGTCATTCTCTACTTTGCCGCCGATACCGAACCGAATATGTGGGCGGCGTGCATCACGGCTCTCGTCTCGTTGTCGGTCTGCATCGCGGTTCGCGCGCGCCCTTTGGCATGGCCGGTCATGCTGGCGGTCACGGCGATGACGATGGGGCTGGCGGCAGGGACGCTACGTACCGCAAGGCTTGCGCATCCGGTGCTCACCACGCCGGCCTTCGCAGTCTCGCTACAGGGCTTTGTCGAGATGCGAGAGGAGCGCGAACGCACCGATCGCATCACGATCCGCGTTCAGAGCATCGAAGGCCCGCGCCTCGCCACCGAATTGCGCCGTGTGCGCCTGTCATTGCGCAAGGGCACGGCGCCGCCGGTGGCGTCATTCGTCGCGCTGCGCGCGCGGCTCAATCCGCCGCTCGCACCGGTGCGACCCGGCGGATACGATTTCGCCCGCGACCAGTATTTTCAGGGCATCGGTGCCAGCGGCTTCGTCCTCGGACAGGTCCGCATCCTCGATCCTCCGCAACAACCAGACTGGCGATTGCGCGGCATCCTGATGGTGTCGGGATTGCGCGATGCGGTGGATGCGCGCATTCGCTCGATCCTGCCCGGCGATGCGGGAGCGATTGCATCCGCGCTCATCACCGGAAAGCGCGGCGCCATCTCGGCGGAGATCAACGAGGCGATGTATGTGTCGAGCCTGGGGCACATCCTCGCGATCTCGGGCTATCACATGGCGGTCGTGGCGGGCGCCGTGTTCTTCATCGTCCGCGCATCATTGGCGATGTTTCCGGCGATGGCCGGACGCTATCCGATCAAGAAATGGGCCGCACTCACGGCCCTTGCTTTCGCCGCCTTCTATCTGGTGCTGTCCGGCGCGGCGATCTCCACGCAGCGCGCCTTCATCATGACCGCCATGGTGCTGATCGGCGTCATGGCCGACCGGCCGGCGCTCACGCTACGCACGCTGTCGGTCGCGGCTCTGGTCATTCTTCTGATGACGCCCGAGGCGATCGTGCATCCAAGTTTCCAGATGTCGTTTGCCGCTACGCTTGCGCTGATCGCCGCGTATGAACGCGGAATTCCGTTTCTGTCCGCCGTTCCGGACCAGTCGCGCGGCGTGCGGATGGCGTTGTGGGGCGGACGCGAATTGCTCGGCCTCGTTGTCGTCTCGCTGGTGGCAGGCTGCGCCACCACGCTGTTTGCGGCCTACCATTTTCATCGCCTCGCGCCCTACGGTTTGCTGTCGAACCTGCTCGCAATGCCGCTGGTCTCGGTCTGGGTCATGCCGACAGGTTTGGCCGGACTGATCATGTATCCGTTCGGTCTCGACCGGCCCTTCTGGTGGATGATGGGCGAGGGGATCGGCTGGATGGTCGCAATTGCAGCTTGGGTCTCCGGTCTGCCCGGCGCGGCTGGCCGGATTTCGGCGTTCGGGACCCTGCCGCTGGTGCTTGGGACCGCAGGTCTCTTGGCGATCTGCCTGTTGCGAACGCCCTTGCGATGGAGTGGCGCGCTGCTGCTGGCGCTTTGCCTCACGGCCATTGCCACCGAACGGCGCGCGGATGTGCTGGTCTCGGCCGACGGCCGCATGGTGGCCGTGCGCGATGCCGGAGGCACCTTGCGGGTGATGGCCACGCGGCAGGACAGGTTCGTGCTGCAGGCCTGGCTCGCCGCCGACGGAGATTCAAGGGCCGTCACCGATCCCACGCTCAGGGAAGGCATACGCTGCGACGGGGAAGGGTGCGTCGCGCGCTTGCCGGGCGGACAGGCTATCGCCATGCCGTCGACCGCCGAAGCCCTGGTCGAAGACTGCGCCGAGGCCGCTTTGGTGGTCACGATTCGGCAGGGCTCTGCGTCATGCGCGGCCGCGCTCATCGACCGCGACAGGAGCCGCGTGGAAGGTGCGATCGCAGCCTTTGTACAGGGCGGGATCTTCACATTCGACGCGGCACGGCCGCGGACGCCGCATCGTCCCTGGATGGGCGAACGAAGCGCAACCGCCGCGCAACCTTCGCCGTCATCGCGCCGTCCCACTCCCGTCGACGCAACGCCGCAGCCGCAGGATCTCGACGGGGAGGATGGCGGATCAGTAGCGGCGGAATAGGCCGACCAGCTTGCCCTGAATGCGCACGCGGGTGGGCGGGAGGATGCGCACTTCATAGGACGGATTGGCCGGCTCCAGCGCGATCGACGCGCCACGGCGGCGGAAGCGCTTCAGCGTGGCTTCCTCCTCGTCGATCAGGGCCACGACAATATCCCCGGTATCCGCACCCTCGGACTTGCGAATGAGCGCCATGTCACCGACGAGGATCCCGGCCTCGATCATCGAATCGCCGCGTACTTCGAGCGCGAAATGCTCGCCCGATGCGGACAGCATATCCGGGGGCACCTGGATCGTATGGCTCTTGCTCTGGATCGCTTCGATCGGCGTACCGGCCGCGATACGGCCCATGACGGGAACCGGGACCAGGCGGCCGCCTTCGTCATCCGCCGCCTGCGGCCGCACGCGGCCGAGATTGCCTTCGATGACGCTGGGCGTGAAGCCGCGCCGGGCGCCGTTCTGCGGCGCGGATTCGGGAAGCTTGATGACTTCGATCGCGCGTGCCCGGTTGGGCAGCCGCCGGATAAAGCCACGCTCCTCAAGCGCAGTGATCAGCCGGTGAATGCCGGACTTGGAGCGAAGGTCCAGGGCATCCTTCATTTCGTCGAATGACGGCGGGACTCCGGCTTCCTTCAAACGCTCGCTAATGAAGCGCAACAATTCGAGCTGTTTGCGAGTCAGCATCAGGTCCATCTCCCCGGCCGGACCCCTACGAGGGGTTCGAAACAAATCATGAACATACACTATATGTTCGATATGTGTTCCGCAACCCCTTAATTTGACGTGAAGAAGCTTGGGCTTCGCTACAACGGCAGCTTTAGGATAACGCAGGTTGAACCGGCCAAGGCGGCGGAGTCGTGCGGCTCGCGTACGATGAGGCAATCGGCCTGCGCCAGCACCTGGGTCATCGACGAATCCTGGACCGGGAACGGCGTCGCGACCAGCGCGCCCCGGCTGGATCGCGACAGGCGCGCGCGGACATAATCGGCGCGCTCGTCGTTCTTCGCCAGATCGGCACCGAGCAGAGCGGTTTCGGTCTCGTTCAGATAATCCATCCGGCCGCCCAGCTTGCGCAGCAACGGCACCAGAAAAAGAAGCGCGCAGACATAGGCCGAGACCGGATTGCCCGGCAATCCGAGGACATGCATGTTCCCGAGCCGCCCGTGCATCAGCGGCCTGCCCGGACGCATGGCGATTTTCCAGAACGACAGATCGATGCCTTCGCCGGCAAGGGCCTTGTGGACCAGGTCGTAATCGCCGACCGACGCACCGCCCATGGTGACAAGTACATCGGCCCTGAGTTCGCCCGCACGCCGGATCGCCGCGACGGTCTCCTCGATCCGGTCCGGCACGATCCCGAGATTGCTGACGCGCGCGCCCTCGTTTTCGGCGAGCGCCGTGACCGAATAGCCGTTCGAATAGACGATCTGTCCGGGGCCGGGGACTTCGCCCGGTGCGACCAGTTCGTCGCCCGTCGCAAAGAGGGCCATACGGACATTGCGCACCACGGGCAGGCGCGCGTGGTTCATGGCTGCGGCCAGCGCAATATCGCGGCCGCTCAAATGACGGCCCTGGCGCAGCAGGCATTCGCCATGCCTGAAATCGAGCCCGGCCTTGCGGATATGCCGTCCGGCACTTGCCGCCGCCATGACGATAGCGCTCTGTCCCTCGCGGCGAACATTCTCCTGCACGACGATGGCGTCGGCCCCGTCCGGCAATTCGCCGCCGGTGAAAATCCGCACCGTCTCGCCGGCACGCAACGTGCCGGCAAAGGGCCGGCCCGCGGCAACTTCACCGATGACTTTCAGGTCGGTCGGGATCTGGAAGGTGTCGGCCGCACGTACGGCATATCCGTCCATGGCGGACGCATCGGCCGGCGGCTGCGACCGGAGCGCGAACAGATCGTCGGCGAGCACGCGGCCATGCGCTGCGGTCAGCGGCACCGTTTCCGGTCCGAGTGTCGTGGCGCGGGCCAGAACCCGTTCGATCGCGTCGGCGACCGGCAGGAGGGCCACCGCTAGTCTCCGGCCTTGTAGGGGCCGCTCTTGCCGCCCGACTTCTCGACCAGCCGGATGCCCTCGATGCGCATGCCGCGTTCGGCCGCCTTGACCATGTCGTAGATGGTCAGACAGGCGACCGAGACCGCCGTGAGCGCTTCCATTTCCACGCCGGTCTGGCCCTGGACCTTGACGCTGGCGCGCACGGCAATGCCCGGAATGGCCGCGTCCGGTTCAAGCTCCACAATCACCTGCGACAGCGCCAGCGGATGACAGAGCGGGATCAGTTCATGCGTGCGCTTGGCCGCCATGATGCCGGCGATGCGTGCGGTGCCGAGCACATCGCCTTTCCTGGCATTCCCGCTGCGCACCAGTTCGAGCGTCGCCTCGCTCATCACCACGCGGCCTTCGGCAATCGCAACACGCGCGGTGGCATCCTTGGCGGACACGTCCACCATACGCGCATCGCCTGCGGGGCCGATATGGGTGAGACCGGTTTGCGTCATTCCTTCGGCGCCTGACATCAAGAAGATTGCCGAAGGAGCGCGCGGGTCGCGCCTGCAATGTCTTCGGCCCGCATCAGGCTCTCTCCGATCAGAAAGGCCGAAATGCCGGACCTGGACAATAGCGCGAGATCGTCCGGTGTAAAAATCCCGCTCTCCCCGACAATCGTCCGGTCGGCGGGAACGAGCGGCGCAAGCCTGCGGCTCACCTCCAGCGACGTCTCGAATGTCCGCAAATCCCGGTTGTTGATCCCGATCAGGGCCGAGCGCAATCGCAACGCCCGCTCCAGTTCGCGTTCGTCATGGATCTCGATCAGCACGTCCATGCTGAATGACATGGCCGCATCTTCGAGTTCGGCGGCGACGGAATCGTCGAGCGCCGCCATGATGATCAGGATGCAATCGGCGCCCCAGGCGCGGGCCTCGGCGACCTGATAGGGCTCGAACATGAAATCCTTGCGCAGAGCGGGCAGCGATGTCGCACCGCGCGCCTGCGTCAGGAATTCCGGGCGCCCCTGAAAGGACGGCGTGTCGGTCAGGATCGACAGACAGGCCGCGCCACCGGCCTCATAGGCTTTTGCAATCGCGACCGGATCGAAATCGGCGCGAATGAGCCCTTTCGATGGGCTGGCCTTCTTGACCTCGGCAATCAGCGCATAGCGGCCTGCGTCCTGCTTGCGCCGCAGCGCGTTCGCAAATCCGCGCGGCTTGTCCGCGGCCCTTGCATCAGCTTCGAGATCAGCGAGGCTGCGCGCACGTTTGGCCGCGGCGATCTCGTCGCGTTTGTAGGTCTCGATCTTTTTCAGGATATCGGCCACGATCCGCTCACGCGTTGGACACGGCGATCAGCCGCTCGAGGCGTGCGCGCGCGCTGCCGCTGGACAAGGACTGGCGTGCGAGTTCGGCCGCCTCCGGCAGCGATCCGGCAGCGCCGGCCACGACCAGAGCCGCGGCGGCATTCATCATGGCGACATCGCGATAAGCGCTGGGCTTGTCCTCAAGCACACTCGCCAGTGCGACGGCATTGGCATCGGCATCGCCGCCGCGCAGGCTTTCCGGTTTCACCGGTGCGATGCCGACATCCGACGGCGCAATCTCGAATGTACGGACTTTGCCGTTTTCCAGGGCGGCGACATGGGTGGGTCCGGATGTGGTGATCTCGTCGAGGCCATCGGAGCCGTGCACGACCCAGACGCAATCCGAGCCGAGATTTTTGAGAACCTCGGCCAGCGGCTCGATCCATTGCCGCGAGAACACGCCGACCAATTGCCGCTTCACCCCGGCCGGATTGGACAGCGGCCCGAGCAGATTGAAGATCGTTCGCGTGCCGAGTTCGACCCGCGTCGGTCCGACATTCTTCATGGCCGGGTGATGCGCGGGCGCGAACATGAATCCGATCCCGGCCTCCGAGACGCAACGGCCGACATCCTCGGGGCTGAGATCGATCTTCACACCAAGTGAGGTGAGAACGTCGGCGGCGCCCGAGCGCGACGACAGCGCGCGGTTGCCATGCTTGGCCACCGGAATGCCGGCACCGGCCACAATAAACGCCGCGCAGGTGGAAATGTTGTAGGAGCCGGACGCATCGCCGCCGGTGCCGACAACGTCGACCGCGTTGGCCGGCGCATCGACGCGCAGCATCTTCGCCCGCATCGCAGCAACGGCGCCGGTGATCTCGTCGACCGTTTCGCCGCGCACGCGCAACGCCATCAGGAGACCGCCCATCTGCGACGGCGTGGCCTCGCCGGACATCATCCGGTCGAAAGCGCTGGCCGCCTCGTCGCGCGTCAATGTCGCGCCGGTGGCGGCCTTGGCAATCAACGCCTTGAACTCATCGATCATGGAGCACCTTCAATGAAGTCCTTGTCCGGTTTTGCGGCCGTTCCACGCCGCGGCAAGCTTGAGGAAATTGCCGAGGATCACATGGCCGTTTTCCGAGGCGATGCTTTCGGGATGGAACTGGACACCGTGCAGCGGCAGGGACCTGTGTGCAAGGCCCATGACCAGACCGTCATCGGTGCGCGCCGTCACCACCAGATCGCCCGGAACGGAGGCGCGGTCGACGACCAGCGAGTGATAGCGGGTCGCCCTGAACGCGCCGTCGATTCCCTCAAACACGCTCTGGCCGTCGTGATGGATGTCGGACAGCTTGCCATGGACCGGCGAGGGCGCGCGCGTCACCTTGCCGCCGAATGCCTGGCCGATGGCCTGGTGACCGAGGCAGACGCCGAGAATGGGAATCAGGTGCGCGGCCTTGCCGATCAGGTCGAGGCAGATACCGGCCTCGTTCGGCGTGCAGGGACCGGGCGACAGAACGATCGCGTCGGGCCGGCGCGCGATGATCGCTTCGCTCGTCGCCGCATCGTTGCGCACGACGACCACATCCTGGCCCAGCCCGCCCAGATCGTGAACGAGATTGAACGTGAAGCTGTCGTAATTATCGACGAGCAAGATCATGGCGCGATCGGGCAGCGATATCCGCAAAGGGCCGGCAGGATAGCTTGGTGTCTTGTTGTCCGGCACGCGCGGGTCATAGACGCGGGTCCGCAGGGGGTCAAGCAATGGCAGACGCGCGGTAACCGCCTGCTTGAAGCCCAATCGTCCGAGCCTCGCCCGGCACGCTATTGCCCGCGTCCGGCCTGACTTGCAAAGCGATGCGCCTCTTCGGCCGCGCGGAACAGCGCCTTCGCCTTGTTGACGCATTCCTGCTGCTCCGATGCCGGATCGCTGTAGGCAACAATACCGGCGCCCGCCTGAACATGCATGCGGCCGTCCTTGACGATGGCGGTGCGCAGGACGATGCAGGTATCCATATCGCCCGCGGCCGAGAAATAGCCGACGCAACCAGCATAGATGCCGCGCTTTTCCTTTTCCAGTTCGTCGATGATCTGCATCGCGCGCACCTTGGGGGCGCCTGAAACGGTGCCTGCTGGAAAGCCCGCAACCAGCGCATCGAGTGCGTCGCGCCCGTCCGCGAGCCGGCCCTCGACGTTCGACACGATATGCATCACCTGGCTGTAGCGCTCGATGAAGAACTGGTCCGTGACGGTGACGCTGCCAATGGCCGCGACACGCCCGACATCGTTGCGGCCGAGATCGAGCAGCATGAGATGTTCGGCACGCTCCTTCGGATCGGCGAGCAATTCGCGTTCCAGTTCAATGTCCTGTTCACGCGTCGCACCGCGCGGGCGGGTACCCGCGATCGGCCGGACCGTCACCGTGTCGTCGCGCAGGCGCACGAGGATTTCCGGACTCGATCCGGCAACGGCAAAGCTGCCGAAATCGAGGAAATACAGAAACGGGGCAGGGTTGACCCGGCGCAAAGCGCGATAGAACGACAGCGGCGCCAGCGTGAAAGGCGATTCAAAACGCTGCGACAGCACCACCTGAAAGATATCCCCGGCGAGGATATAGTCCTTCGCGCGGCGGACCATCTCCGCATAGTCCGATGCTGGCGTATTGGAAACGACATTCGCCGCCAGCGGACCGTCATGGCGTTCGGCACGCGCCATCGACGACAGCGGCACTTCCAGCGCATCGACGATTCCGCTGAGGCGATCGGTTGCGCGCGACAGGGCTGCGGATGCCGGTATTCCCGCTTCCGGCCGGACCGGCGTGACGATGGTGATCGTGTCCGACACCGCGTCGAACACAACGACGATGGTGGGCCGGATCATCACCGCGTCCGGCAGGGCGAGTGGGTCCGGCTTTTCGGCCGGCAGGCGCTCCATCGCGCGGACCATGTCGTAGCCGAGATAGCCGAACAGCCCCGCAGCCATCGGCGGTAATGCGTCGGGAAGGTCGATGCGCGATTGCGCGATCAGCTCGTGCAATGTGTCGAGTGGCGAGCCCTCGCGAGGTTCGAACGTGCTGCCGGGCAGATGCGCGGCCCGGTTCACTTCCGATTGCATCCCGGTCACGCGCCATACGAGATCCGGCGCGAGCCCGATGATCGAATAGCGGCCGCGCGCGGCACCGCCTTCCACCGATTCGAACAGGAAAGCCGGTGCTCCCGCTTGCGACAGTTTCAGAAACGCCGAAACCGGAGTCTCAAGGTCGGCAACGAGGCTGGTCCACACGACCTGTGCGGCGCCCTTTTCGTATGCCGCCGTGAACCTCTCCGCTTCCGGCGCGATCTGCATGGCGGCTAGTTGACGCCACCAATGACCTGGTTGAGTGCACTCTCGTTGATGGTCGCGCCCAGATCGGTCTGCAATCTGGAAATGAACTGCGCGACCATATCCTCGGAGTACGCATTGACCAAAGCAGCCTGCAGACGCTTCGTCTCCTCGCTGGCCTGATCGGATGCGGGGACCGTCACGCCGGTCACGCGGAACAGAAACCAGCGTGTCGCACCGGCTTCGCTGCTCCCAACGCCGTCCTTCGGCGTATCGAAGACGGAATCCAGAATTTCCGCCGGGATGTCGCCCTGCGCACGGTCGCGCCTGAGGCCCGCAACGAATTGCGGCTTGGCACCGAACTCGGCCGCGACATCCGCAATGCTCGCGCTTTTCAGCCGCTCCAGCGCCTCGCTGGCCCGCTCCTTCAGGCGCGCGGCCACCTGGTCGTTGCGCCAGCGCTCGATCACGCGGTCGCGCACTTCATCCAGCGTGCGCTCGCGGGGCGGGGTCGACGACAGCACCTCATACCAGACATAGCCGTTGCCGCCCGGCACCTGTACGGGTTCGTTCTCGAGCCCGATTTCGGCTTCGAAGATACCTGCGAACAGGGCCGGCACGGCCGGAATATTCGGGATCGTGTTGCCGGCCGGATCGCGTCCGGAGCGGTCGACAGCCTCGACGCTCGTGACCTTGAGGTCCAGTTTCTTGGCGATCTCGGCCAGGGTCGCGCCGCCGCCGCGCTCGTCCTCGATGTTGTCGTACAGAGTGCGGATTGCGGAACGCGCCCGCTCCATGGACAGATTGCGGCTGAGTTCGCTTGCGACCTCCGACAATTCGCGTGTCTGCTCCTGCTCGACCTTGCCGACCTTCAGAAGCACTGTGCCGAAACGCCCCTTGATCGGCTCGCTCACCTGTCCGGAGGGCAGGGAGAAGGCGGCGTCGGCGACAGCGGGATCGAGCACTTGCGCGCGGCTCACGAGGCCGAGATTGACGTCGCTGCCTTTTCGTTCGGGCGACGCCGAAAACTGCTCGAATGTCATGCCCGGTTCGGACAATTTCTGAAGCGCGGCCTGCACATCGGCGTCGTTCTGAAAGACGATCTGGTGCAC
>JAEVZN010000271.1 GCA_023392205.1 Pseudomonadota bacterium | reverse complement strand
GCGATGAACTGGGTGGCCACCGAATCCGGGCCGGAACCCGAACCGAAATCGACGAATTCCAGTGCCAGCCGGCCACCGGCCACGATTAGCAGCAGGATGCCGGCCCCTGCGAACAGCTTGCGCATGCGATTGCTGATCGAACGCGACGCGGCCTCGTCGTCCTCGGCCGGTTGATCGGCCTGCGGTTCCGGCGCCATCGCAGCGGCGGCCTGTGCAGCGCGGCGTGCTGCGGCAATGAAATCGGTCTGGCCCGGATGGTTGGCCCCGCCGGGCTTAGCGGCGCCGAGGGCTGCTTCCGAAGCGGCAATGCGCTCGGCCGCCGACGTCACGGGCTTGGCGCGCGGGATGCCGGAGCCAGGCTCCAGCGGATAGTCGGGGGGCAGGTGGGATTCGCCGGTCCGGCGTTCGCGCGGCGCAGAAGGGACAGGCTCCGGCCGCGCGGCTTTGTCCTGTTTCGGCGGCGGTGGCGAGCCGATCGGCGGCGTAATGGCAAGTTCGGCGGCCACGCGTTGCAGATCGGCGAGCGGCGAACGTGCCGGTGTCGCGGCGGCATCGGTCTCGTCCTCGGCCTTTTCGTTGCCGCCATCATTGCGGCTCGGCGTGCTTTGCGGCGGGACATAGGCTGGTGCGGTGTCGGCCTGTTTCTGCGAGCCGGGACGTGGCGCACCGGGCGGGCCTGACGGTGCGGGCGGCGGCGTATCGTTACGCGGACCGGTGGGCGGAAATGTATTGCGCGGTTCGGTGGCAAGCCGCGCCTCGCGGATGCCACCCTCGATCATGGCCAGCCGGTCGACCAGATGGCCGAGCGTCGAATGCACGGCCTCCAGCGAGTCCTGAGTGCGGCCGAGATCGCGCTTGAGATAGTCGACTTCCGGACCGCCGTCAGGTTGGGCAGGCCGCTGCTGCTGCATGCCGTCGAGACGTGCATTGAGATCGGCAAAGCCGCGCTCGATGGCGCCGAGGATCGGCAGTTTGGCGATGCTCTGTTCCAGCGCCTGCATCATATCGGGGTCGAGACCGCGCGAGGAGGCGGCGACCTTGTCGATCTTGGCCGACAGGCTACGGACCTCCTCGGCGAGATTGGAAAGCGTCTCGTTGGAGGCGACATTGGCGACGATCCCGCGCAAGGCGACGATCGCGGTTTCGATCTGTTGCAGCGAGGCCGGATCCTGATAGGCCGTACCGGACTGGTCGATGCGCTCCGAAAGATTGCGGATCGCCTGTTCGAAGCCGACCAGGCTCTCGGCCGGCTTCAGGTTGCGCAGCGCGTCGCGGACTTCTGAAAGTCCGCGCTCCATGCCGGACAATGTGTCCGGATCGATGCCTGCGGCGCGGCCCATGTCGATGCGTTCGCCGAGGCGGCGCACTTCCGCCTCCAGCGCCTCGACGGCGCGGCGGGGCATGGCTTCGACGAGCTTGTTGCTGATTTCGGCCAGATCCTGCCGCAATTCGCGCAGAACCGGGCCAAAATCCGCCGGCTGGCGCAGGGTCTCGATCTGCGCGGTGATCGCGCGCAACTGGTCTTCAAGGCGCGACAGATCCGGCCCCGGCGCGGAAGGCTGCGGCGAGGGCGGAGGCGGCGCCATCGGCGCCGGTCGCGCATAGGGATCGGCCTCCAGCGCGCGCTGCCGCGCCGTGATCTGCGCGACGGCATCCTCGATCGATACGAAACCTTGCGCCTGCGGCGCGCCGGTCTGATAGCTCGTGGAAGGGAAGTAACGGGTATCCTGGCCGGGCGCGCGCGTGTCCGGCAGCCTGTCCCGATCGTTCTGCCGCCCGCGCTCATTCATGCCGTGACCCGTTGCCATAGGGGCGTTACGCCGTCGCGGAACCGCAAAACGTCAAGATGGGGTGTGCAGCATTTGCGGTCCCGAGCCCCGCACGGACTTTTTCGCGTCAGGGTAAATACCGGGTTAATGGCAGCGATTTCTTAAGCTTTCCGGGGCGCCGGCTGCTGCCCAAGCGCGGCCGCAAGGCGCCTTTAAGCGGGTTGGCCTACGCTTGCGCGCGATTCGGCCCGGTCCGGCGTGCCGCTGGCGGCGGGTATCCTTGAGGAGACATCCATGCCGAGCTACCAGGCCCCCGTGGCGGACGTGCTGTTTCTGCTTAACGATGTCTTCCACATCGAGCGCCACAACAATGTGGCCGGATTTGGCGAGGCGACCCCCGACGTGGTCGAGGCCATGCTCGTAGAAGCCGGCAAGCTCTGCCGCGAGGTGCTGGCTCCTCTCAATCGTCAGGGCGATGTTCAGGGATGTACGCGCCACGAGGACGGACGCGTCACCACGCCGGACGGGTTCAAGGCGGCCTATGACCAGCTGGTCCAAGGCGGCTGGATCGGACTGTCATGCCCGGTCGAGTTCGGCGGGCAGGGTCTGCCGGCCACCATGACCACCGTGATCAACGAATTCCTCGCCGCCTCCAATCTCGCCTTCTCGATGTATTCGGGGCTGGTGCAGGGGGCGGTGGCGGCGATCCTCGTGCATGGCAGCGACGAGCAGAAAGCGCTCTATCTGCCGAAGATGATCGAGGGCGTCTGGGCCGGCACCATGAACCTGACCGAGGCGCGTAGCGGCACGGATCTCGGGCTTCTGCGCACCAAGGCCGTGAAGCAGCCGGACGGTAGCTACAGGATCACAGGCAGCAAGATCTTCATCTCCGGCGGCGAACAGGACCTGACTGAAAACATCATTCATCTGGTGCTGGCGCGCATCGAGGGCGCACCGTCCGGCACCAAGGGCATCTCGCTGTTCATCGTGCCGAAGATTCTCGTCAATGCCGATGGCACGCTCGGCGACAGGAACGGCGTGTCCTGCGGCTCCATCGAACACAAGATGGGTATTCACGGCAGCGCCACCTGCGTGATGAATTACGATAACGCCACGGGCTTTCTGGTGGGCGAGGAGAACAGGGGCCTTGCCGCCATGTTCGTGATGATGAACGAGGCCAGGCTTGCGGTCGGCGTGCAGGGGCTGGCGCTCTCCGATGTCGCCTATCAGAATGCCGTGGCCTATGCGAAGGAGCGGCTGCAGGGCCGCTCGCTGACGGGTGCGAAATATCCCGACAAGCCGGCCGATCCGATCATCGTGCATCCGGATGTGCGGCGCACGCTGCTGACCATCCGCGCCTTCAACGAGGCGGCGCGCGCGCTGGTGCTGTGGGTGTCGCTGTTCGCAGACATTGCGCGGCGATCGCAGGACGCGAAGGAGCGCCAGCATGCCGACGACATGATGGGGCTGCTCACGCCGGTGGTGAAGGGCGTGCTCACCGATCAGGGCTTTGCGAATGCGGTGAATGCGCAGCAGATGCTGGGCGGCCACGGCTACATCTCCGAATGGGGGATGGAGCAATTCGTGCGCGATGCGCGCATTCCGATGATCTATGAGGGCGCGAACGGCATCCAGGCGCTCGATCTGGTCGGGCGCAAGCTCGCGCGCGATGGCGGCCGCGCGGTGATGGCGTTTTTCGCCGAGGTGCAGAACTTCATCAACGCGCATCGCGGCGACGAGGCGATGGCGCCCTATATCGGCCCGCTGGATGACTCGCTCGGCCATCTGCAGCAGGCGACCATGTGGTTCATGAACAATGCGCTGGAACATCCCGACAATGCCGGCGCGGGCGCGCACGATTACATGCACATGTTCGGGCTGGTGGCGCTGGGTTACATGTGGGGGCGCATTGCGCTGGCGGTGAACGAAAGGCTCGGCAATGCGGCTGGCGCAACGGGTGATGGCGCTGCGTCAACAG
>JAEVZN010000261.1 GCA_023392205.1 Pseudomonadota bacterium | reverse complement strand
GATCGACATCCTCAACATCTGGGCCCGCTTCATCTATGCCCCGCCCCTCGACGACCGGGTCCGCACGGTGGCCGACGGCGTGAAGCCCGGCGAATACGGACGCCGCGAGGCCTTCCGGGTACACCAGGCGCTGAAGGCAAAGGGGCCGGTCACGGTCCCTCGCGAATTCGTGTTCATGGACCGGGCCGCGATCGGACTGGGCGGGGTGTTTCTGCATCTGCAAGCCGAACTGAATTTCTACCGGCTGTTCAACGAGGCGATCGAGAATTTCTCGGTCGGCGAGGTGGCGGAGCGGCAGGCGGCCGCCCTCGGCCGCGCCGGTCTGTCGGACGCCATCCCCGGCTGATTTTCCGACCATCCCGAATTTGCCGCCGTTGCCCTGTTGACGCAATTGCGCTAACCGGAATGAGACTTTCGTTTTATGGGGATCGCGATGGCAGACCACAGCGAAGTGGCCTACACGGCCGCTGACGGCAATGATTACAAGGAACACGAGCAGTCCTATCTGCTGTTCCTGGCGCTGACCAAATGGGGCACCATTGCCGTGATCATCATTCTTGTGCTGATGGCTTATTTCCTGCTCTGACAACAGCGCTTTGGGGTCGGGGGGCACCATGAAAATCGCGATAGCAGCCGAGACCGACAAGGCAGAGCCGCGCGTCGCCGGCACGCCGGAGACGGTCAAGAAGCTCATCGGGCTCGGCGCCGAAGTGGCTGTGATGCCGGGCGCCGGCATCCAGTCCGGCATCCCTGACGACGAGTTCAAGGCCGCCGGAGCCACGATCAGCAAGGACGCCGCGCGCGATGCCGATGTGGTGCTCGCCGTGCGGCGGCCGGCAGCGGAAGATCTTCTGGGCTACAAGGACGGGGCGCTGGTCATCGCCATCATGGACCCCTATGGCCATGAGGTGGCGCTGAAAGGCCTCGCCGATGCCGGGGTCAATGCCTTCGCCATGGAACTGATGCCGCGCATCACCCGCGCGCAATCCATGGACGTGCTGTCGAGCCAGGCCAATCTCGCCGGCTACCGCGCCGTGATCGACGGCGCGTCCGAATATGGCCGTGCGCTGCCGATGATGATGACGGCTGCGGGCACGGTGCCTGCCGCCCGCGTCTTCGTGATGGGTGCCGGCGTCGCCGGATTGCAGGCCATCGCCACCGCGCGCCGCCTTGGTGCCGTCGTGACCGCAACCGATGTGCGTCCCGCGGCGAAGGAGCAGGTCGAGAGCCTTGGCGCGAAGTTCGTGGCGGTCGAGGACGAGGAATTCAAACAGGCCGAGACCGCGGGCGGATATGCCAAAGAAATGTCCAAGGAGTATCAGGCCAAGCAGGCGGCGCTGATTGCCGACCACATCAAGAAGCAGGACATCGTCATCACGACGGCGCTTATTCCCGGCCGGCCGGCGCCGAGACTCGTCTCGCGCGAGATGGTGACGTCGATGAAACCGGGATCGGTGCTGGTCGACCTTGCGGTCGAGCGCGGCGGGAATGTCGAGGGTGTCAGCGCAGGCGAAGTGGCCAATGTGCATGGCGTGAAGATTGTCGGCTACGCCAACGTACCGGGCCGGATCGCCGCGTCCGCGTCAGCCCTCTACGCAAAGAACCTCATCACCTTCCTCGATATCCTGATCGACAAGAAAGAGAAAAAGCTGGCCATCGACTGGGACGACGAGATCGTGAAGGCCACGGCGCTGACCCGCGACGGCAAGGTCATTCATCCGAATTTTCAGCCGAAAGTTTCGGCCTAAGGCGCTCACGGGGCATCGCTCATGGAAAACGTCGATCCTTTCGTCTTCCAGTTCTCAATTTTCGTGCTGGCGGTGTTCGTCGGCTATTACGTCGTCTGGTCGGTGACGCCGGCCCTGCACACGCCGCTGATGTCGGTGACCAACGCGATCTCGTCGGTGATCGTTGTCGGGGCGCTGCTCGCGGTCGGCGTGCCGATCATGGAATCGGGCACGACATTCGCGCGCATCTTAGGCTTTGTCGCGCTGGTCTTTGCCTCGATCAATATCTTTGGCGGCTTTCTGGTTACGCAACGCATGCTCGCGATGTACCAGAAGAAAGACAAGAAGAAGTAGCGGCGCCATGAAGACGAAACACAAGCTGGACGCCGTCAAGGCCGGACATGGCCACTGGAGAGTCGGGCCATGAGCGCCAATCTGGTCTCGCTGTTCTATCTGGTTGCCGGCGTTCTCTTCATTCTGGCGTTGCGCGGATTGTCGTCGCCGGAAACCTCCCGGCAGGGCAATTACTTCGGCATGGCCGGCATGGCCATCGCCGTCATCACCACGCTGGCCGCACAGCCTCCGGCCGGCATTGTCGCCTGGCTTCTGGTCATTCTCGGCATCGCGATCGGCGGCGGCATCGGCGCGATGATCGCACGTCGCGTTCCGATGACGGCGATGCCCGAGCTGGTCGCGGCCTTCCATTAGCTGGTCGGCAAGGCGGCCGTGCTGGTGGCGGCCGCCGCGCTCTATGCACCCGCCGCGTTCGGCATCGGACAGGTCGGCGCCATTCGCGGCGCGAGCCTGATCGAGATGTCGATCGGCACCGCCATCGGCGCGCTCACATTCACCGGCTCGATCATCGCCTTCATGAAATTGTCCGGGCGCATGAGCGGTGCGCCGATCATGCTTCCCGCGCGGCATGCCATCAATATCGGCCTCGGGGCTGCAACGGTGATCCTGATTGCTTGGCTGGCGGCGACCGAAAGCTATTCGGCATTCTGGCTCTTGGTGATC
The DNA here is from genome assembly GCA_023392205.1 of Pseudomonadota bacterium. GTDB lineage: Bacteria > Pseudomonadota > Alphaproteobacteria > Rhizobiales > Xanthobacteraceae > Pseudorhodoplanes. The sequence continues at coordinate 5,800 of JAEVZN010000261.1, read as the reverse complement.
GCGTCGCTGGTGCTTGGCGTCCTGATCATCATCCCGATCGGCGGCGCGGATATGCCGGTCGTGATCTCGATGCTGAATTCCTATTCCGGCTGGGCGGCGGCCGGCATCGGCTTCACGCTCGGCAACACCGCGCTGATCATCACCGGCGCGCTGGTCGGCTCTTCGGGCGCGATCCTGTCCTACATCATGTGCAAGGGCATGAACCGCTCCTTCATCTCGGTCATTCTCGGCGGCTTCGGCGGCGAAGTCGCCGGCCCGGCCGGCGGCGCGGGAGAGCAGAAGCCGGTCAAGCTCGGGTCGGCGGAAGATGCCGCCTACATCATGAAGAATGCCTCCAAGGTCATCATCGTGCCGGGTTACGGCATGGCGGTCGCGCAGGCTCAACATGCGCTGCGGGAGATGGCCGATCATCTCAAGAAGGAAGGCGTCGAGGTCAAATACGCCATCCATCCGGTCGCGGGCCGCATGCCCGGCCATATGAACGTGCTTCTGGCCGAAGCGAATGTGCCCTACGACGAGGTGTTCGAACTGGAAGACATCAACTCGGAATTCCCGCAGGCCGACGTGGTCTATGTCATCGGCGCCAACGACGTGACCAATCCGGCCGCCGAAGACGACAAGACCTCGCCGATCTACGGCATGCCGGTGTTGCAGGTCTGGAAGGCGGGCACGGTGATGTTCAACAAGCGCTCGCTGGCGTCCGGTTATGCCGGCATCGACAACCCGCTCTTCTATCGCGACAACACAATGATGCTGCTGGGTGACGCCAAGAAGATGACCGAGAACTTCGTCAAGGGGATGTAGCTTCAAGGCGATGTAGCGCGAACTGCTGCGCGTCCCGAAACGGGCGCGCGCAGCCAGCAACGAGGCTTATGTTCCGCAGAAGGTCTGGGAGACTTCCTCTTCCGGCTGGGGCGGCGTGGCATAGCGCTCGAACGCGGCCTGATCGTCATACGGGTGAGCGAGCACCCGATTGAGCTCCTCGAACGGATCAAACAGCCCCTCTTCGGCCGCAGCAATCGCGGCTTCGATGCGATGATTGCGCGGGATGTATTTCGGATTGACCGACCTCATCGCGGCGCTGCGCTCTTGCGGAGTCTGCCGCTCGCGCGACAGACGCTCCCGCCAGACAAAAGCCCAGGCGTCGTAAGACGCCGTGTTCGCGAACATATCCCGCACGCGGTCGTCGGTTTCCGTGTGTCCGGCAACATCACTCAGCGCGCGGAAGGTGGCCGTGAAGTCGGCGCCGCCTTCCGCCATTCGGTTGAGCAGATCGGCGATCAAAACTTCGTCGTCGGTGTGGGCGTCGAACAGACCGAGCTTGCGCCGGAAGCCGGCCAGATAGGCGGTCTGGTAGACCGTGGCGAATGTGCGGAGCGCATCATTGGCCTTGGCAAGGGCGTCGTCGCGGCCGCCTGAAAAGAGCGGAAGCAGGCATTCGCCCAGCCGTGCAAGATTCCATTGCACGATCCCCGGCTGGTTTTCGTAGGCGTAACGGCCCTGACGGTCGATGGAACTGAACACCTTGCGGGGATGATAGGCATCCATGAAGGCGCAGGGACCGTAGTCGATGGTTTCGCCGGCGATGGACATGTTGTCCGTATTCAGGACGCCGTGAATAAAGCCGATCTGCATCCACCGCGATACGAGATCGGCAAGCCGCGCGATGACGGCTTTGAATAACGCCAGGTACGGATCCGCGGCCTCGGAGGCCTCGGGATAGTGACGGCTGATTGCATGATCCGCGAGGAACCGCAGTCCCTCGAGATCCTCGCGGGCAGCAAAATACTGGAACGTGCCGACGCGAAGATGGCTGGACGCAATGCGTGTCAACACGGCACCGGGCAGCACGCGTTCACGTATCACGGGATCGCCGCTCGTGACGGCGGCGAGGGATCGGGTGGTTGGCACGCCCCGCGCCGCCATCGCCTCGCTGACAACATATTCGCGGACGACCGGACCCAGCGCCGCACGCCCGTCGCCGCGCCGGGAGAAGCGCGTCGGGCCAGATCCCTTGAGCTGAATATCGAAACGCTCGCCCGATGGGGCGATCACCTCACCCAGAAGCACCGCACGGCCGTCACCGAGCTGGGGAACGAAATTGCCGAACTGGTGTCCGGCATAGGCCTGTGCGAGCGGCGCCGCGCCTTCTGCAATGCGATTGCCCGCAAGAATGGCAACCCCTTCGGCACTTTCCAGGAACGCAGGATCAAGCCCCAGCCGCTCTGCCAGGCGACGGTTGAGCGCGATCAGCCGGGGTGCGGACACCGGCGTCGGTTCGATGCGCTCAAAGAAGCGCTCCGGCAAGGTGGCGTAGCTGTTGTCGAAGGCTATCCGGGCCGATATGGCGCGCTCGGCTTTTGCTTGGGGAACTGTTTCTGTCATCCTATACAACTTGTCGCCGTCGCGGCAAAAAACAAGCCCCGATCGCTGCAGGCGAGCCGATGCGCAGGCGGCCTTCGCGAGTCAGGATGATTGGCACGGCTTTATGATTGGCATGGCTTGCGCAAAGCCGATCGTTATGGAGAAAAAATCATGGCGACCGAGTGCAACGATCATTCCCACATCGTGCGGCCGGATACGATGGAATGGCAGAAGACCCGCTTCGAGGGATGCGAGGCCAAGCCGCTGATGTTCGACCGGAAAACCGGGCTTGTCACTGCGCTGATGCGGATGGCGCCCGGCGCGGTGCTTCCCGACCACGAGCATGTCGGAATCGAGCAGACCTGGGTGATCGAAGGCTCGCTTGTCGACAAGGACGGGCCGATGTCCGGCCTCAAGGTCGGGCCCGGCGAGTTCGTGTGGCGCGAGCCGGGCAGCCGGCATTCGGCCTGGTGCCCCGAGGGCGGCGTGATGCTGGCGATCTTCCAGGTTCCGAACAAGTTCTACGACGAGGAAGGGCGGGTCAAGGATCTGGCCGGCAATGACTGGGAAGCCGCGTGGGGACACTTCGTCAAGGCGTGACCGGAGCAGCTACCTCGCCACGATCGGCTGCGCCTCCAGCGCTGGCTCCCTGACCGGCACGCCGGTGAAGGTCGAGCCTTCCTCGAACCACGACTTCGGCGCCGGATGGCCCCACAGTGTCTGGCGCTGCTTGTCCAGCAGCGTCCAGCGATAGGGTTCGAAATCCGGATCGACGGTCAGGTAATCGGAGGTGAACAACTCCACGCGATGGCCATCCGGATCGCGGATGTAAAGGAAGAAGGCGTTGGAGATGCCGTGCCGCCCAGGTCCGCGCTCCATGTTGTCGAGATAGCCGCTCGACGCCATCACGTCGCAGATATGCAGGATGTCGAGCGAGCTTGCGGTCCACACGCCGATATGATGCAGGCGAGGGCCTGCGCCGTTGGTGAAGGCGAGGTCGTGGACGTTGCCCTTGCGATGCATCCACACCGCCCAGAGCTTCGGATCGGCGCCTTCGGTCTCGGTATATTCGGTCAGCCGAAAACCGAGTTCGGTATAGAAGTCGTAGGACGCCTGCACGTCCGGCGTGAAGCAATTGAGGTGGTCGATGCGCTGGATGCGCGCGCCCTTATAGGCTGCGTATTTGCGCAGCATGCATTCGGCCTGGTCCATGCGGAAATAGAAATCGAGCGGCATGCCGTGCAGGTCGCAGGTGCGCAGCGTGCGGCCCTGATAGGGCATTTCCATGAACGTGGTCGGATAGCCCTTGTGCGCGAACCAGAAGGCGGCGCGGTCGAGGTCTTCCTCGCTGCCGACCTTGTAGCCGAGCGCCGGGATGGTGGCGTCCTTCTGCTTGCGCAGTACGATGGAATGGTGATTGCGCTCTTCCACCGCGCGCAGATAGATCGCCTCGCGGTCGGCATCGCTCACCAGATAGCCGAGGCAATCGACATAGAAGGCGTGCGAGCGGTCGAGATCGGCGACGCCGAATTCGACATGGCTGGCGCGCACGATGTTGAAGGGCGGGGCGAAGTTCGGTTTGCGGATGGGCATGGGTGTTTCCTCGGTTTTTTCTCCGTCACCCTGAGGTGTCCGCGCGAAGCGCGGGCCTCGAAGGGCGACGGCCCGTTCTGTGGCCGTTCATCCTTCGAGGCTCGCACGACGCTGGCTGCGTAAACTTGCCAGCGATGCTCGCACCTCAGGATGACGGGGCGAAAGTGAAAGTCGACTAAGCTCCAATCTTCGGAATCTTGTGATTGTCGAGCGCGATCGCGATGTTCTTAGTCTCCATGTAGAAATCGAACGAATAATCGCCGCCGTCGCGGCCGATGCCGGACGATTTCACGCCGCCGAACGGTGTCGGCAGGTGGCGCACATTTTCCGAATTCACCCAGATCATCCCGGCTTCCAGCGCCTGCGCCATACGATGCGCGCGGCCGACATCGCGGGTCCACAAATAACCCGCGAGCCCGTAACGCACATCGTTGGCGAGCGCGACGGCGTCCTGCTCGTCGGCGAAGGGGATCATCGTGAGGACGGGACCGAAAATCTCTTCCTGTGCGATGGTCATATCGTTGCGTGCATCGAGATAAAGTGTCGGCTCCACATAATTGCCGACATCGCGGCCCTGTCCGCTATCGGCACGATTGCCGCCAACGGCAACGGTCGCACCTGCTTGCCGCGCGGCATTGACATAACTCAACACCTTCTCGACATGGCGCGGATGGATGAGCGGGCCGATCTCGGTGGCCGGATCGAGCGGATGCCCAACCCTGATCGTCTTCACGCGCGCGGCGGCGCGTTTTGCAAATTCGTCGTAGATCGACGCATCGACCAGCGCGCGGCTCGACGAGGTGCAGCGTTCGCCGTTCAGCGAATAGATCATGAACAGGCAGGCATCGAGCGCGCGGTCGAGATCGGCATCGCCGAACACGATCACCGGATTCTTGCCGCCGAGTTCGAAATGCACGCGCTTCAGCGTGGCTGCGCCCTGCCGCATGATGGCGGAGCCGGTGGCGCTTTCGCCGACAAAGCCGATCGCCTTGATGTCGGGATGCTCGGTGAGCGCACGTCCGGCATCCTCGCCGAAGCCGTGCACGACATTGAGCACGCCTGCGGGGAGACCGGCCTCGAGGCAGATTTCCGCCAGCAATTGTGCGGTGAGCGGCGACCATTCCGCCGGCTTGTGAACGACCGTGCAGCCGGCGGCGAGTGCCGGCGCGATCTTCCAGGTGGACAGCATGAACGGCGTGTTCCAGGGCGTGATCACGCCGACGGGGCCGATCGGCTGGCGGATGGTGTAATTCAGATGCGTGTCGGTCGGCAGCGACAGCCCGTCATTCGCGCCCGGTGCGCGGTCGGCATAGAAACGGAAATTCTCCGCGCCGCGCAGGGCGGCCTTGGCCATGTAGCGGATCGGCTGGCCGGTATCCATGCATTCGACGTAAGCGATCTCGTCGGCACGCGCGACAATGGCATCGGCGATCCTGTGCAGGATCTTGCGCCGCTCATCGCCCGAGGTGCGGCCCCAATGCGTGCGAAAGGCTTTCATCGCCGCTTTCGCCGCGCGATCGATCTCTGCCTCACCTCCGCGCGCGATTGTTGCGATCGGCTTGTTGTCGACCGGGGAGGCGGTCTCGAAGCTGCCGCCGCTGCCCCTGTCCGGCTTGCCGTCGATCAGATGCGGGACAATGCCGGAGCGGAAACGCGCGAGATATTGGTCGGCGCGTGCGATGGCGGTGTCGAGGTGTGTATTCATCATGCGTCTCGTCTTGCGATGACCGGGCTCCTTCCCCCGAAAGGAGGAGGGTTGGGCAGGTGTCAATTCAGATGTGCAGCTTTTCGGTTTCGAAATGACGCCCACCCGCCCGCGGTCCGCGGGCGAGCACCCCCGTGG